>JAGOSC010000009.1 GCA_018062515.1 Candidatus Omnitrophota bacterium | reverse complement strand
TTCCAGCATTTTAGAAAAGCGTCTTCGAACGATTATGGACAAAATCATGGTCTCGACCAAGGTTAAAGCCATGGAGGAAACTCCCGAGGGAATCAAGATGACATTTGAAGATCAGGACGGAAAATCATTCATTGAAACATATGAGAAGGTTCTAGTGGCTATTGGCCGTAGACCGAATTCCGATAATATCGGCCTTGAAAAGACCAAGGTCCTCGTTAATAGTAAAGGTTTTGTTGAAGTCAACGCACAGCGGCAAACTCATGATCCGTCCATTTATGCGATTGGAGATCTTGCCGGCAATCCTATGTTAGCTCATAAGGCTTCGCATGAAGGACGTGTCGCCGTCGAGCATATTGCCGGACATAAAGTGGCCTTTGAACCCAATGCAATTCCCGCCGTCGTATTTACCGATCCCGAAATGGCCTGGGCTGGTTTAACCGAAATGGAAGCCAAAGCCCAAGGGCGCGAATATGTCGTGGCCAAATTCCCGTGGGGAGCTTCCGGCCGTGCCATCACCCTCGATCGCGTTGACGGATTAACTAAATTACTGATTGATCCGAAAACTGAACGGATATTAGGCATTTCTATCGTCGGACCCAACGCGGGAGAAATGATTGCTGAAGGTGTACTCGCTATTGAAATGGGCGCCGTTGTAAGCGACCTCAAACTTTGCATCCACGCCCACCCAACGCTGACGGAAACCGTCATGGAGGCTGCGGAAAGTTTTTACGGGCAGGCTACGCATATTTACAAACCTATCAAAAAATAATCCGTAGGGAATGGTTTGAAACCATTCCCTACTAATCCTGCCAATTACATCCGAATCTTTGTTAACGGCGAAAATATTTTCACAATTTCTCTATCTTCATCAACAAATAAAAATTCATTCATACGTCTCGGTTCAATCCATTGAATTTCTGAATGCACGTGAAGCTCGGGTTTTCCCTCTATCCACTGAACGTGAAACGCGTGCAACTCTATATCTTTTCCTCGAAAAAATCCTTCAATTTTCGCCAAAAATTTTTCAATCCGGATCTTAATATTCAATTCTTCTTTTATTTCACGGATCAAACATTCTTCCGGAGTTTCCCCAACCTCTATATGTCCGCCGGGAAATTCCCAAAACAGATCCTTCTGCCGTCGGGCAATAAGAATTTTTCCGTCTTTCCAAATAATTCCGGCTGTCGCGCGTTTAATCATACTGATTCCATCAAACTTTCCGTTGGCTCAATTGACTGGATAATCTTGATGTTAACGTTCTTCCGACGATGTATATAGCCATACACAATGCAAAACGCGTCAAAATCAAACAGATGATTGCAGGGAAACAAATTTATCTTTTCATCGCGATTATATCGAAATGCCTCTTGAATGATCCAATGGTCAATCACGATCACTTCACCTTCTGTCTTGTCAAAATTATGTTCTTCGATCATGACCATTCCGTCAAACGGCCAAACCAACCTTTGCTGATCCATGAGCGCCTGTTTTAATCTCAAATTATATTTCAGTGCATTCTCCTCGCCGATACAAGCACCTTTACATTGTTTAAGCTGATAATGGAAACACGCGGCACCTTCTTTAGATTTTTCGAGGCTGAGGAATGTTTTACATAAATTAAACTCTTTAAAAATTTTGTCTAAATAACGTTGAACATCACGTTTAGTTCTAAATATAGCGACTATGTTCTTGAGATCATCTTTATCAATTCTTTCGTGTCCTTCATAATAAAGTTTGTGATACTCTCCCGTGTCATCCAGTTTTAAAGCCGTTAATTGCCAATTCCGACGGGATCGTCGATTATAAATAGGAGATTGTGTCTTTATATAATAAGATTCCAGCAACAATGCCGCCAATTCACCATGTGTCTGCGTAAACGTGATCTCCGTCATATTTCTGGATAAATCCATTTCCTTATTGGAATGAAGAGTTTGAGTAAAATGGGACATGACGCGGTTGCGTAAATTCTTGGCCTTGCCAATATAAACCGGAACTTTTCCTTCATCTAAAAAAGTATATACACCGGGCGCTTCAGGAATATCTTCAATATCCGTTTTCAAACGCGCGGGTAGAGACGGTTTTTTCGTTATTTCCTGGATAACAGACATTTGTTTGTCGACGGGAATTTGATCTTGAACCGCTTGCAGGAAACCCCAGACGCCTTTCGCATCATCTAAAGCGCGGTGCCTGTTTTCAATTTGAATGTTATAACGTTCCATAATCGACGATAAATCGTGGCGTTTAAATCGGGGAAATAATTTTCGGGAAAGCCTTAAACTGCATAACACTTTGGCATGATAACGGATTCCGGCCTGCTCAAATTCATGTTTAATAAAACCATAGTCAAATCTCGCGTTATGGGCGACAAAGATGGATCCATCTAAGAACTCATAAATCTTTTCGTGTAAGCTTCTAAAGGTAGGCGCCTGACGGACCATATCATTGGTTATGCCGGTCAAAATTGTAATATTATCCGGAATTTGGCATTGAGGATCGATAAGAGATTCGAATTCATCAATCTTCTCTCCATTAACGACCTTAATCATACCAATTTCAATAATACGATTGCTGAAATACCGGCCGCCGGTCGTTTCAATATCTGTAATGACTAAGGGAGTTTCATTTAATTTCATAGAATTATTGGTAATATTTATTAATTGTTACGTCGAACAAATGCGGATTTAGAGCGGAATAATAGTGATGAACTATCGAATCAGTTTACCTTGCTTGTCGAATTTCTGGGTAGAAACACAAGCTCCCTCTTTGAATTCTTGTTCAAGATAGACCTTGCCGTCGGAATAATAACATTTGCGCGGGCCATGCCGCTGGCCGCGGAACCAATTTAATTCTTCCAGTACCTCACCTGTCCGATAATAATACCTTCGAACGCCTTCCATCTTCCCTTGAATAACATTGACTTCGCTGAGCAATTCCCCGGTCGTGTAAAATTGTCTGTGTACACCGTCGACAGATACAGCTTCGGTCTGATTCGCATCATTTTCTTCCGTCTCGGTGGTAAATGTTTCAATAAAATCTTCGAGCTTATCTTTTTCTTTAAGTTTCAGGTCTGTAAATTTAATCCCTGTCTCAAACCCATGAATAAAATGTGACGGTTTCTGCCAAATGACTTCACCGATTGCCTCAATAGGTTGGTCATGGCCGAAATGATGAATCCAAAGCCATAAAAGAGTTTTGAAAGAAACTTCTTCATGCAGATAAATGCAAACTCCACCTAGGCTTAAGTCTTTCATAAAGGCGACGGCTCGTACCGGATCAGCTTGAACGTAAGAATATTCAATAACCGAACCCGAAATACGGCGATGTTTGCGTTGCTCTCGTTTACCTTGATTAGAATCTGGCGATGTCATTAAATGATTTTAACAAACATAGTTTTAATGTCAACGAATTGCCCTTAAAGTTCAATCTTAACATCCGTTTTAACCGAATTGGCGATAAAACAATGGATATGCGCCGAATGATGCAGGCGCTCCAGCTCTTCAGCGTCGGGTATTTTAGTTCCCGAAAAAGTGGTTTTCGGCCTTAAGACGGTTCTGGTAACGCTCATTTTTCCATCAGCGTCTTTTTCTAAATATCCTACGGCATCATCACTATATTTCTCCACCATAATTCCTTTTTTTGACGCAATGGCCAGAAAGGTCAACATGTGGCACGATGCAATGGCCGCAATGAGCGCCTGTTCGGGATCAACACAATCTTCCTTGCCTTTGTATTCGACAGCGGCGGAAGCGTTAAGTTTTATGCCATTTAAAAAATCCCATTGATGTTCACGGTTGTAAGCATCATAATTCATTCCACCACTCGTATTTGTCCAATGGATATTCGCTTGATGTTCAGACATAATTTTCCCTTTCATTAATTTTTAACAAAAATTGTATCCTTCCATATATTTCTTTTCCCCCGGATACTGTGGACTCACCTGATTGACTTTATCTTCACAGCCACGGTCAAAATACCAGGCAATGTTCAGTCCATCGGCGTATCCTTCCTGATATTTCTTACTTAATAAAAATAAGGTTTCATTTTTCATTTCTTTTGAACCGTCTTGATAACCTTTATCATAAAAATAGCCGCCGGATGTTGAAATCTTAATCACTAAGAAAAGAATTAATCCGAATAAAACTACCATTCCCCACATTCCTCCCGTCGTGACTGAGCGGGTGTACACATCGGTGGTTAAATTTTTTTCGCAATGCGGACAATAAATAATATCAGCGGAAACTTCCTTTTGGCAATACGGGCACTGCGCCATAAAAACACCCTTTATAATTTTTTTCCAAAATCCTCTTGTAAGGGTCTGTCAAAAAAAATCGTTTTCAAAATCATATCCCCTACTTCTCGTCGATAATGCGAAGAATCATAGTACAAGTAATTGTCCTTCGATACCGGTGTTTCTCCGGAAAAATCCCAAAAGTCCCCGGCGATATCTTTAATTTGCCTTAACCAATCCTGATATAACGCTTGATCAAACGTTTTATAAATAACTTGATTATAAGGAGAATTGAAAATAAATGTTGGGATTCCGCTTTCATGAACAAAATTCATCAATTTCCGGAATCGTTCCAGGTTGACCTTAACTCGTCCTTCTCCCGGATCGCAAGCCAAATCATGACCAATCCTATTATTCGCGAATTGATCCGGATCTTCTTCAATCAGGCGATCATATTCCGGGTAAGCCCATTGTCCCGTCGACAAATCGAGTTGATAAAATAAAGGTTCATGCCGCTTTTTAACGGTTCGTCGCCATTCTTTTAAATTAACTTGGAAAAGGTAAGGAAAATAAAAATCTGTCCAACGTTCGCCGGACACTTCAGGATGTTCTTTGGCATACAAAGTATCGGCTGGAAGATCATTGCACAAAAACATAACGTCGTATTCAAGTCCAATAATGAGCTGATTCACCCGGTCTTGATTCTTGACCAACCAACGCAGCCTCTTTTCCATCCCTTCAATCGATTCTGATCCAACCGCCAGATTATAATAATATTGTCCGGATAATTGATTCGCTAGATCGACGCTAAGCATGTTCGTTCTTGAAGAACCCAAGATAAACGCATTAAATTCGGGGTGTCCGTTTAAATGCTGAATTTTACGAAAACGGACATTATCATGGATATTTCTCGTATTGACCTGAAACAAGCCGAAGACACGATGTATGTCGATGACAATATTACTCATTTCCGTGACGAACAGCATCGCCAAAGCTAAAGTAAAAAAGATAATGTTGTAACGTTTCATTTTCATCGTTTAAAAATTGAAATAGATAAATTCGCTGACTTTGACCATATTTCCGAAGCTGGCTAAAAATAGAATCGTTATAAACAAACTCCACCCCACCGAAGGTTTCCATGTTAAGATTTTATTGAACCGCGTCACTTTTTCCATTTTAGTGGAATCGAAATCAATAGCCGGTTCATAGTCACGCATCAACTCTTGAGTATTAGGAAGAAATTTAACGATGAGATAGGAAACGACAATCGCCATGATCTGTTCGACTTCAATTTCATAAGGAGAATACCCTTCCGGATTTAAGAAAAACATGCTTTTTAAAACGACTAATGCCGACGAGAGTGATTCAGCCCGGAACAAAACCCAAGCAATAATAATACAAAAAAAGGTTAACAAATTAGCCGCTTGTTTCATCACCACCGACTGCGTCCACGCAATTTTCTTGGTTAATAAATCGAATACGTAATTAATTGTCAAATAAATACCATGCAGCATCCCCCATAAAACAAATGTCCAGTTTGCCCCGTGCCACAATCCGCCAAGGAGCATTACAATCGCCATATTCAAACATCGTCGGACAGAGCCATGACGGTTTCCACCGAGAGGAAAATAAAGATAGTCTCTCAGAAAGCGTGACAAGGTTATATGCCAGCGCCGCCAAAAATCAATGATATTAATCGATTTATAAGGTGAATTAAAATTCAGAGGTAATTTAATCGCCAGCATACGCGCTAAACCGATGGCCATATCCGAATAGCCGCTAAAATCAAAGTAGATCTGAAATGTATAACACAATGTTCCGACCCAAGCCGAACCCGTCGACAGTCCCTTACCTTGAAGAGCCGCATCAAAAACTGGTGTTGCATATACTGCCAAATTATCCGCGAGCATGACCTTTTTAAACAAACCGATGACAAAAATAGTCAATCCAACCGCTAAATTTGAATGTTCAAACCGATAGGCTTTCGTTTGGCCAAATTGAGGAATAATTTCCCTATGATGGACAATCGGACCGGCAATTAATTGAGGGAAAAACGTTACGAATAGGCAATAATTCAGAAAATTATAATCCTTGGTTTTACCTTCATAAGCATCGGCCAAATAGGCAATCTTTTGAAACGTAAAAAATGAAATCCCTAAGGGCAAAATAATGTGACGTACAGTCAAATCAAGTCCTAACCATACGTTTAGATTCGTTAAGAGGAATTCCGTATATTTAAAATAACCTAAGATCACCAGGTTAAAGGCAATTCCTAAAATCAGCAAAAGCTTGGCTTGTTTTTTTTGTTCGCTATGGAATTTACCGAGATAAAAACCCACACCATAATTGACTGTCATCGAGAATAAAATTAAAAGAAGATAAATCGGATTCCACCACGCGTAGAAAAACAGGGAAGATACGAGCAGCCAGGCAATAGCCGCTCGACGGTGATTTCTATCGCCCAGCCAATAATAAACCGTGAAAACAATAGGCAGGAATAGAATAATAAATTCGTAGGAGTTAAATAGCATAAGCCCTTAGGAGTGACCGTTTGTAATTTTGTTCATTATAATAAGAAGTATGGTGAGTGACAAGAACTGTATAAATTAATCAATTGCGGGCGGGGATGATCTTCGTTTTCAATAAAAAAGCAGAAATTTCCTGGGCTGCTACTCGGTTGGCGGCCGGTGTCATGTGTCCATCCCACTTAAAATAAAAAGGCTCCGGACTAAGCCGGCGCGCCGAGATTAAATTAGGCGTGATATTTAAAAAAGGCATATCCCTTTTTTTCGCGTACTCAGCGACGAGCTCGAAGGGAAAATAATCCGTATAAAGTTTATCCTTGTCAAACCCCCACGTAAAACGTCCTTCATTCCATTCATCCGCCCCCACATAGATGCCATAAGGATAGATAACCAGTAACATAGGAATGCCTTCCTTATCCAGGAGCGCTTTAATTTGATCCAAATACTTAGCCGTGCGCTCAAATTGCTTGCGGATGAGCCGTTCGCGCAGCTTGCCGCGCATAAACAAAAGACCATCATATTGTAAAATAACATCATCCGGATAAGTGCCATCGGGTGTATTGGCGATATAACCTTTAACTCTCATTTTTTTGTCGGTAATATGAGTGTACTTATCACGTCCAAGAAGTTGTTTTTTCTCGAAGGCACGTAGAACTTTTCGATCAAACTGCGCCCAGCTGGCGGAATAAAATATGAGCCATTTCCACCACGATCTTTTTCCGTCCACATATGTCTGGTCAAAATATTTGATTTTTCCGTTTTCATCAAAAACAGCTTGGCGTTCGTGCCGCCAATCGTCTTGAATATCCGTCAGATCCATCATCAAGACGACCAAATCCGGTTGAGCCTTTAGGTGAAAATTCTCCAAATTAACATAGTGATAAATGGGCGAGGCATGCCCCGCCCCGCCGTTAATGACATTAATACGAAAATCCGACTTCTTAAGGTATTGTTCAAGCAAAACCGGAATGGTTTCATCATCATTTGCCCCGACGCCGAAGGTAAACGAATCGCCGATCACCATAATCCTTTTCTCATCGGAAGGTTTGGGGACTATATACTCTTCCCCACGGTAACCGTGACTATTGATATGGGCTGTATAATTAAATTCGTTGAATTGATTCGTTTGATGGTCGAGGACAGTATTCGGCTCAAATAAATAATTCGTCTTGATCTGCGTGATGGCGGTCAGAGGATTGGGCGGGTCTCTAAAAATACGGAATATAACTTCAAGTAGGATTAAAAAAATAACTAATGACAGGAAAAAAGTTAATATACCGAAAAATAATTTTTTGATTCCGGAAATAGAATCAGTCATATCGTTTTGGAATTAAAAATGTTATAGATAATTTCTAACACTTTAGTACTTAATTCCAAAAAAAGCAATATGAAATTAAATTCCAGACCATTAGCGTGTTCAAACCAGACTAGACAACATAAAACTGTGTTCTAAGATGAGCTTTTTTGTTGAATCTTCAAGCTCATCAAAAAGTATACCAATAAGTGTTTGGCGATTATAAAATCTTTTCCACATGACGGTTCCTACCGCTCGAAAATCTTTATTTGGTGAAAGATGAATTTTTAATTCCATGCGCTGATTGACCTCAATACTTTTATCTGCATAAAGGCAAGCTCCGGATGGGGTTAAATTCTTCATTTGAGTTCTGACAATCAAATGATGGACCGGATCCTGATAAAAGACCCTACCTCTAATTTCCCAGCGTGGCAAATAACGCCTATCATAAATATACACATTATCAAAAATATCATCTGAATATCTGGGTAAAGGTTCTAATTTAATTCCTTGGATCGCTGTTGCATTCATGATGGTTCCTCCTATTTAGTTGTATATCGGTTCGAAGGTGTTTTGATGAACAACTGTGCAACTAATCCTTTCCATTAATTGATCCATTCCCTCTGTTTTATTGTAATAACCGGAAGCTAAGGGGAATAACTGTTGTTGTTTATCTAGAGGGTAAACGCTGGCAATAATAACTTTCATATCCGGATTAAATTCCTTAATGATGTCAAACATTTCGACTCCATCCACGTCCGGAAGTTTAATTTCAGTGATCACCAGATCAACCTGATTCCTGATAAAATAATTCGTCGCTTCTCGCGCATTTCCAGCCTCAACAACTTCATACAGTTTATTACCCATTAAATTGATCGATTTTTTGTATATGAGCTGTGCTACAGCATCCCCGTCTATGATTAAAATCCTACGCTTCATATTTACCTCCTCAATTATTTCCACGTTTAACTTTTGAACTCACTTATGAAGTCGGACAGGTTGATACACTTTTAGCGAATCGTTTTTACAAAAACAATATACAAAAAGGCACATTAAATTAAGATTAAATTAAGATTAATTTTTTCTAAGGTCGGAAATACAAGAAACAATTAAGTTAGAGAATGGAATTGATAAACAATCATTCTAAATTTGGCAAGACAAACAAGATTGTAATAATAATTTAAAAAAACCTTAGTTTAGAACCCCCGCGGCCAGGATAAGAATAAATCCATTTTCTACCCAAGAATTTAAACTCGGGATGAAATGATTCGTATTATCATAACGTCCGGTATGTAAGTCAACGGTGTGCCCATTTGTTAACTTAATTTTATGTCCTTCAATAACCCCATTAGATATTTTGCCGGCATCGGTAGCCTCATCCGCAAATACATAAAAATGGCCGAATGTTTCGCGAAAAATAGCAAAATGATCCGTACCAATATTAAATCTTTTACCCTTCCCGATTGGGATATCATGGATTGATCCAGCATTACAAAATTCAGTTTTTAACATATTTTTCTCCTTTTTTGGCTAATATTATTCAGGTTAATATTCAAAAAAAAATCCCAACTCCCCTGAATTTTCAGGAAAATTGGGCATCACTGTCCAACAAATTTTTACTTCGGCAACTTCTCTGCTGCCATGATTTTTACAACAAAGTAAGTCTACTACGGGCCTGCACCATTTGTCAAGTAAATTTACTTAACCTCTACATGGTTGCCAAGAAAACAATTCCTTTTCTGACCATCATGACAGCAATGGCCGCCAAAAACAAAGCCATTACTTTGGACAAAGCGCGGGATCCGCCTTTGCCAAGAAGCCGCATTAAAAAATCAGAAAAAGAAAAAACTAAACCAGCCAACATGACATTCACAAAGACTGAAATCGCTGTTAAAAAAATTCCGTATTGATCAATCAGTAAAAGTGATGTGGTTAAAACCGCCGGGCCGACAATTAATGGCGTTCCAATCGGGACTGCGCCGAGTTCGCGATCATCCGTCGGAGCCCCTTTCATTTTTCCGGGAGCCAACAAATCTATCATGGCTATGCATAAAAGAATAATCCCTCCAGCCACCATAAAATCACCTATGGTGATTCCCAAGACTTTAAAAATGGCTTTGCCGAGTAAAATAAAACTGAACGCCAAAAGAAGCGCGGTCCACAAAGATTGAATGATAATTCGGCGGACGGTTTTTTTATCTAATCCTTCGGTCAAGGAGGCAAAAATAGGTAGGGTGCCAAATGCGTCGACGGTAACAAATAAGGGAATAAAGGTTAAAAGAAAATCATTGAGTAAGGACATGCGAACCTTGTTATCTTATTCAAACGCTCATTGACCTAATTCTAAGCGTTGAACATCATAGACTTTTTCATCTTTAAAAAGGACATGATAGTGCAGATAAAATTTGTCGAAATGGTACGTGGCAAACCGAAATCCATCCTTAAGCAAAGCCGAACGAAAATCCGGTTTATTAAATTTTTTGTTCACTTCGTCTTCCGTGGGGTTCCCGGCCAAAAATGACTCGAATCCAAGGTCTTGAACCATCGTCGCGATGGATCGTCCCGAATCGCCCACATGTAAAGTCAACTCAAAATCTTTTTCAAACAGATTATTTTTAATGGGAATAGTCAATGTGCCGGCTTGAGTTGGATGCAAGTGGACATAATAAATAACCCGGTACATGATCCGGTCTCGCACAATATTCGACGCGCTCGATTTGATGGTATTCTTAAAAATGTCGACCTCATATTTGGGAATCACGAAATTGATCTGGCGCGGGGATAAAATTTCAATCTTTAGGATTTTTTTTTCAAAAGTTTTAATATCATCTATGACAAATATCGATAATGGTGTGGGGGTGTTATAAAAATTAAGGAGGACTGAATAATCCGCAGGTTGTTGGTCTAGGTCTACGCCCTGATTTTGAACCCAATTGGTATTTTGGGAGCCATTTTCTCCCTCTTCTATGGTTCTGGTACTAAATTGCTCCGTTTCTTGCTCTGGATAAGTCGCCTGCTGATGAATAATTTGGTGAACGTTAAAATCGGAGAGGTCTTCATGGATGGGAACTGTGTCGCATCCGGCAGCGCCGATAAGCATAATCAAACATAATATTATTTTATTTGCCATTTATAATCATCCTTGTCGAACAGGGAACGGTTTGAAACCGTTCCTTACTTGAAAACTTATATCATTATCGTTCAGATCAAACAAATATTCAAATACATATTATAGAAAGCCGACGAGTGGGATTGAACCACCGACCTATGCTTTACGAGAGCATTGCTCTACCACTGAGCTACGTCGGCAACATCCTACGCTCTTACCCATGAGGCAATGCTAGGCCGTTACAAACAAGATACAGAAAAATCTCAAAAATACAATTAAAAACGTTCGGGACATATACGGGGCGGTTTGACACCGTTTCCTGGCGTAACGTACGGGACGGTTTGAAACCGTCCCCTACAATTTTTTAATTGCTTTCACACAATCAAAATTAACTATACCAACGCCTGGTTTTTTAGGTTCAAATTGAAATGATTTAATCGGAAAATTAAGAACTTTATTGCCGTCAGCATTAGCTGGCTGCCAATCTTGACGCGCGGCGAAATTTGTAAACGGTATTTGAACTTCCTTCCATCCATCAAAATCGTCCTGGATTAAAAATCGCCATACTTCTCCGCCATTGTCTTTTACATCAAAAGCAATATCACCTCTTTTTGATCCGTAAACCTGTAAACTAATTCCATTATATTGATCCCACGCGATTTGATCCGGTTGGGGAGCTTCCCACAAAGAGCCTAAAACATCCAATCCATACCCGCGGGCGCAATACATGTAGCCGGAACTGTTCAAATCATACTCGATTTGTAAAGACTGATTCCCGCAAACCTTTCTTTCCGTCGACGCCGTAACAATAATTTTTGTATCATTTGACGATCCATAATCAACCGTGTCTTTTGTAATGGTGTTTTCGAATGAATCAAGAAGCACTTCTTTATTATTTATACGCTCTGTTGGGGCCGGTGCTTTTGCGCAAGCCGTTACCATAATTAGACTGAATAAAAGTACATATTTCTTAGACATCATTGTTTCTCCTGATTCTTTTAGGTAGGGAATGGTTTAAAACCGTTCCCTACTTTCTTTTTCTATCATTTCGATTTTACCGACGATCTTACTAAAAAATTCCGGTAATGGAGCTTCAATCGTCAGGCGTTTTCTATTAAATGGATGCGTCAACGT
The DNA here is from genome assembly GCA_018062515.1 of Candidatus Omnitrophota bacterium. Lineage (GTDB taxonomy): Bacteria > Omnitrophota > Gorgyraeia > Zapsychrales > Zapsychraceae > JAGOSC01. Next base: position 42,633 of record JAGOSC010000009.1, on the reverse strand, counting down.
GATTGACCGCGCATGCAGTGCCAAACGTTCATGTTTGGCCTTTGGTCCGCCGTATTTCACGTCACCGACGACGGGATGGCCGACATCAGCAAAATGCACGCGGATTTGATTCTTTTTTCCCGTCAAAAGATCGATTTTGACTAAACTAAATTTGTTGACTTCTTTTAAAACAATGTACTTCGTATGCGCTAATTTTCCCCGCTGTGTATCATCCGTCGTATGAACTTTATAATCTTCATCCTCAAGTAAATATCCGGAAATTGTTCCGGCCTTGTGCTCTAATTTTCCAAGCACAATCGCATAATAAATTTTTTTGGTATTCTTCCAATCATCTTTCAAAAAATTCTGAACTTCAAAACTCTTAGCAAAAACCATTACGCCCGACGTATCCTGATCGAGGCGATGCACCACATAAACACGTTTATGTGATTTGGAATTTCCTTTACGGACATACTGATTTAGAGCCGCATGTACCGTATTTTCTTTATTCCATAAGGCACGAACAGAAAGGTGGCCGGGAACTTTATTCCCGATAATCATATCCTGATCTTCGTAGAGGATGTCAAACCCTTTAGGCTGGTGGCGTTTTTGGATTTTTTTTATGGGCATGGTTAATAAATCGTGGGACACTCACCATAATTTCGGCGCATGCCCCACGATCATAAGGATAACGTATACAGTACTGTTATTTCTTTTTTTCTTTTGGCTTTTTCTTTTCTTTATTACGTGGACTTTTGTCTCCCATATACTCCTCCTTTCAAATTTAAAAGGTTAAACAGAATATCGAGAAAAATCACATAAGAAATATTTCTAATAGTCTATCAGAAATTTTTAAGAATTAAACTTTGCTGAAAAAAAATTTAATAGGAGCCGTTCTTTTCTATTTTGACTGATATTTAGGATTATAAATCTCCGACGCTTTAATAAACCAAGGTTCTTTAATTCCTGCTTTTTCCCATTCTTTAAATTCAGGAAGATTAAGCATGGTTTGAACATATTCCGCCGCCAATCCTGAGGTTTCTACTCCATACGTTCTAAAGCGAGTTACAACCGGAAGGAACATCGCGTCCGCAACAGTAAAATGCCCGAAGAGAAACGGCCCTTTTTTCTTAAATGTTTTTCGGCATTCTGTCCAAATCTCAACAATTCGCTTAATATCCATATCAACTTCGGGCGTGCGGCCTTTTCCCGGATAAGATCCGCGTATGTTCATCGGCATTCCTCGACGGATTTTAATAAAACCGGCGTGCATTTCCGCGCTGATGGACCTCGCCCATGCCCGATCACCCTTCTTACTCGGCCATATGGTCTTCTTTGGATAAAGATCAGCAATGTATTCACAAATAGCCAAAGATTCACTGACATGAAGAGAGCCGTGCACTAAAGCCGGAACTTTTCCGCTCGGAGAATACTTCAAAAGTTGTTCTTTATAATTTCCTTCATATAACTGGATAAATATTTCTTGAAACGGAATCTTAAAATATTTTAGAAGAATCCATGGACGCATCGACCAGGATGAATAATTTTTATTACCGATAACTAAATAAATTTTGTTGGCCATATACTCTCCCTTATACTCCCATTTTGACCTGCGCATGGCGTGATAATTGAATGAACAAAACCACTAATATTGCTGCAACCCAAGTGAGCGTATCAATATGTTCTCCAAATAATAATGCCGCAAAACCGATGGTGAAAAACGGTTGCAATAATTGAATCTGACTGATTTTAACAATACTTCCGAGGCTTAATGCTTTATACCACAAAGCCATACCAAAAAGTTGACTAATCAAAGACAAATAAATAAACGCGGCCCATATAGGCCAGGATATTTCCGTCGCATTGACGCGTAGAAATTGCGGGATAGCCCCGAAAGCCAAAATGGGTGAAACTAAAACCAGTGCCCAGCACATGACCTGCATTCCGCCGATACTTTTGGCTAAAATGGCTCCGTGTGCATAGCCTATGGCTCCCACGACGACGGTGACCAATAATAATATATCCGCTGGATGCAAAATACCACCGGATCTTAAAATAGCATATCCAACGACGGATATAGCACCCAGAATTCCTGACACCCAAAAAGACTTGGATGGCTGCTCATGATCCATTTGATAAATACAAAATGTCGTCGCTATCGGTAAGAAGCCAATCACAATTCCTCCGTGTGAAGCGGGTAAAGACACCATCGCGTAAGCAACCAAAAGCGGAAACGCTATGCTGATGGAAAAACCGACGATGAGTAAAGATGGAATTTGTTTTCTCGTCGGAAATGGCGCACGCCGTACCCATAAAATGATGGCTGCAACAATCGCCGCAATAAAAGCTCTTCCCATACTCACAAAGACCGGATCGAGTTCAGTGACGGCAAAACGCGTCAAAGGCAAGGTCAGTCCAAAACAAAGAACAGCGATAAAGCCTAATAATAACCCTAGATTATCTCGATTGTTCGTCGACACAGATGATCCAATTTTAAAATTCTAAAGGATTAAATAGATCCCGGTTTTCCATTAATTCAACCGGTATGTAGGATTTGAGTTTGGTTTGAATCACTTGATGCAGCGGTACCGCGTGGGCCTTTTTCAATTGATAACCACCCAGCTGTAAATAAGCCATATTAAGTTTGACCATAGAATAAAGCCATTCTTTTTTCTTAATATCGACGACGTTTTGTTCCTCGACCATCTCCGCGTATGTTTTCGCCATGGCCTCGAGAAGAATGAGATTTTCTTTTGGATAAGTATTCTCTTCCAGTAAAGTTATACTCTCATCCAATGTTTTTCCGTCGATCCCATTAAACAGTTTTTTGCAGACCTTGACGCGTTCGACTTCTTTTTGAGTCAATGTGCTTGAGTAGGCTGGCTTGGACCATGAAGAAAGTAAAAATAAAATGGATGATAATATTAAGAAGTTTTTCATAATAGAATTTTTATAGTGGCTAATTATAAATTAAAGGAAGGCAATAAGCAAGTATAGTTGACGGCAGGTTTATTCTTTTATCGCTTGTTCTAAAGATGATTCTTCCTCGTTTAACAACATTTTTTCTACACCATTCTCTTTTAAAAGAATGTGTCCGCGCTTCTCAAGAGTAAAACTTAGTTCTAACTGAAATTCATGACTCATTTGCTCTGTTATGTCTTTTTTAGAAAAACCAAACGGTTGGAATAAGACTAATAAAGCCCTTACAAATAACTTATGATATTTTTCTTTATCTGGATTAAGTTTATATTCGTCCGGTAAAATCGGCCCTTCATTCGAATGAATAAATTCAATCGTTTGTCCGGGCTGAATCTGAATTCCTCGTCGAGTTAACTTCTCTAAAACAACCTTTTGAGGAATGTTGGTTTTATATTCGGTTTTACTGATCTGAATTGAACTCGTCAACAAAGATGGTTTGAATTGATTTAATTCATTCAAAACGTAACGCGTATAATGACACACCGTCGGAAACTTATCTCTTATCTCTTCTATACTGGAACAATCTTTCATTAATTTAATCGCATTTTCCTGAACGGCCTTAACAATGGCCGGCGTACTTCGCTGCCGAATTTCAAGGCCGCGTACTTTCACTTCCCCATTTTGAAACACACCAAAATATGTGGCCGGTAATGCTCGATCCGGATTTGTACGGCTTGGCAAAAAAACCACCCATTTAAAAATCCCTTCATAAGAAATCGGTATACCGGTTATGTGTTCAAGTTCACGGCAGAATTGATGAACCTCCTCAACCGACATGTCCGGTTTATGGATATAAAGACTGTCTACAATCGCGTGAATGACATCGAAACCTTTATCCTCGGCGGTACGCATGCATTTTAAAATCATGTTCCGAGCATAAGCGCAAATCGCCATGTGGCTCGTCGGAATTCCTAATTTGAATTCACGATACCTTAAATATCCATAACAACTCACTAAAATCCATTTCAGGCTTTTGGCGCGGTGATCGTTCTCCTCCGACGGATGCTGCTTGTAATACATACGCCGGTCAATAAATGGTTTTAGCGCGCGCGGGATAAGCCCCTTCTCTTTTAATGAGACTTTAACCGGTAATGACGGAATTTGTTCAAATGGCCCTTCGTCGGACAAAATACACTCGGCGGAAATATTGTGATTATAAATCAGCCATGGAAACATGCTAATAAAGTCTAATTCAGCAACATTGGTGTGAAATCCAACCTTCGGATCGATGGTTAATCCTCCCCGATCCGCCTTTAACATGGCAAACATCGTTAAGGGCGGTTCAATCGGCTTTTCTTTATACGGAACAATCATGTTTTCCGTGATCATCAGCCTCACCAAGGCCGACTGAAAAACGGCTCCATAACTGCGGGCGACGGTAGCTTGAAACAATGTTCCTGACAAATCAATCAGTCCAATAATTCCCGTGAGCGAAGAGTCAGCTCCGACGACGGTTGAGGTATCAATCAGCAATCGTCCTCTTAAATGAATCGAATAATCCTGATAACGGACTTGGCTATAACTCCAATAAGATCTCCCGCCTCGATACTTAATAGGCCCATCATCCCAGCGATGGAAATGATTCGGGATTTTGTGAATTTGTAAACGAGAAAATAAATAGGGAATGAGCGCATAGGCGCGTTTCATCATAATGACATCCGGATCGAACTCATGAAACATGTCTGAAAATTGACGCAAAATGGTCTCTTCCGTTCCCTTAATTTCTGTACCATTAAATAAAATTCTTCTCACCGGAAAATCAAATTCATGCATGCTGCTCATATTAGGCAAAATTTCCAGCGTCAGTTGACGAAATGACGGCTCTTTCTCGTCGATATTTAGTGAACAAACATTATCGTCATTAAAATGAATCAAACGAAATGGATAAAGATCGTGTTGATATAAAAACATTTGTTCCGGTTTAATGTCCGCATTGTAGAGTCTGATCGTATGCCGCGTGATTCGTTCCAACATGGAAATGGTACGTTCAAATTGATCAATCGACGGAATTTTAATTTCCAAAACGGATTTTGTTTCCAAATATGTTTTCTTTTGAACGATTTTGAAAGAGATGTGATGATGATTTAAGTGAGAAATGGCCTCCATATCCGCGTAAATCGATACTTCATACGGATAAATCATGCGGATATTATCACCGTCGAGCGTTTTGATCCAAAGGGCTATATTATTTTGGAGGCGATAAGCATCAATGAGATAACCGTTCAATGTATTTCTCCAATTGCCGTATTTTTTTCTCTTGTTCAATCATGATCGACAATAAAATCATCGCCCACACATCGATACTACTGACATTAGAAATAGCACCAACATGTTTGAGCGGTTCTTTGAGCAAATCTTCTAAGATCATCCGTTCATCTTTCCTTAAGGCCGTCGGAAGATCTTTAAGTTCTGATAAAACAATATCAATCACCGCCCGTTGAGAAGAAACTGTATGTCCCATTAAATCTCCTTTAACGCATCACAATATTTTTTCGCCAAATGATACTGTTCTGAATGAAACAATATTCCGACCACAATTTCATGGGAATACCCGATCTTTTTCATGAGCTGCCAAGCATGAACGTTCACATTTCGGTTTTCATCTTCATTATGATAATTAAACAGATGGTCGGATGTGGTGACCACAATGATTTGCGCGTTCAATTTTTTCGCGTAGATGGGAACCTTCCTCAATACATCACGGAATTTATGTAAAAGTTCTAATTCAAATACATAAATTTGCTGCATCGTTAGAAGGTCAATGGCGGGATAAAATCGGTGGGGATCGGCGGAATTAGCACAATCGATCAAAATGGCTGGTACATGCTCGGCAGCACACTGCAATAATCGGGAATTAAGTTTTTTGTGATTTTGACTAATAAATCCAGTTAACGCCATGACCAAATATACCACACACTAGTGTGGTAGTCAAGATCAACAAAAATAGACCGGATTTATATTAATTTTTAATCATAATTGTCATTGATTATTTTAATTATCGGCGAGAAGAAGCGTGAACCCGAGAGGAAGTTGAACGACCGGTCCGCTCTCTTAATAAAAAGAACTCCCCGCGCTCTTGGCGCAGAGAGTTCTTGATGAATATAACACTAAGCCTATTAAAACTAATCTTTATTTAACGTTTTCTGTCTTTGTAACTTGACCACTACTAACAGCGGATATCCCTGTTTTTGGTTCGACAGCCTCTATTTCATAAGTATAATCTCCATCAGGCTGAATGACTCCTTCATCATTCTTTCCGTCCCATCTTTGGTCAATAACTGTACCTGTTCCTTTATATGATCGAACAGTTGATCCAAAACTATCTTTAATTATTAAAGTCCAGTTTGATTCATAAGTAATAGTTGCTGAAATAGTATTATCCTTGGCCATATTTGCATCCGAAGATAATGGTTCTGGCATATAACTCTCTTTATCGAGTGAAAAAATACTGTCCATGTCTAACATCTTACTTGTATCTTCTGAAACGTCTTCATCAGACGGGGACGTATTTATATTGTCGCCAGTAAAAACAGATAAAACTTTTACAGGAAATTCATGGATTGATGTTACGGATGAATTATTTGTTACACGAAGACGTATTGTAGCAGCTTCGACAAGTGATGGTGGAATATCCCATGTTCCTAATAAACCATTATTCACCATGGATGTGCTCGATTGAAAAGTAGTCCAACCAGCAGGTGAATATCCATTTCCGTATTCAAGAACGTATGAATTAAAATTTGACCCCGCAGCTGTTCCAAAAATTTGAACCTGTTGGCCACTAGACACCATTAGAAAAGGCTCTGGTTCATTGATTTTAGCAAGAGGTGTGCTGCCATCTAAAGTTAAACGGCCGATTAAAGTAATTATATTTTTGGGATTTTCGTCGCTCACCGCTGAAATGGTATATTTATATACACCGTTTGGCAAGGGTAGAAAGAAATTATCATCACCCGTCCAATTCTGGTTTATTTCTGTTCCTGTCCCAGCAAAAGTCCTAACTATAGCGTCTGTACCATCACGAATGATGATCTCCCAATTAACCGATTCAGTCAATTTTGCGCTTATTGTGACTGAGCCTCCATTTTGATTAAACGTTTTTGGTTGAACGGAAACATCATAAAATGTAAAAGAAGAGTCTGCTGGTTCTCCTCTCCATGGCTCAAATTCCACATTTCCGGTGACAGATTGGCCTGAGCCTGGCCCATTACCTGACGGCCCAGAAGCATCTCCCCACCAATTGTTTTCAGCATGTGCTAGCCATGGGTGATTATTTTCGAATCCCCCAGTAATATTGTCACTAAAATTGTTACCGGACAATAACCCAGGGGCACCACCTATTGACAACTTCTGAACTCCTTTTTTTAGATTGTATCGAATAGTTGAATTTGTAAAGGTACTCGGCATTCCTCTAAACGTACAAACTGCATTTTGGGACGAATTTCCACCGTATTCAATAATAACATTATCTAATTGTGCATCCGAAGAATTAAGCCTATAAGCGTAAATAGAACCCCAACTACCAGGCACCGGGTTCTCTAAATTCGATGTAAATATAATTGGTTGACTGGGTGTTCCTCTAGCAACCAAGGCTCCAAACTGTACTTGATCCCCTAATTGTATGCCCGCATTGGGTCCAAATTTTATGACCACACCGGGTTCTATAATCAATAATTGAAGTATTATTTTAGGGCCTTCAGCAACATAATAAGTGTTGTCATTTAAAAACCGCAAAGTCTGACCGCCTGGACTGCCTAGTATGTAAGAATCAATAAGTATACCTTGCCCACTACCTTGTCCCCTAGTACCTTCCCCCAGATATGTATTGTTCCTTAATAAAGGCGGCAGTATATAATCGCCAGCAATCTTTATAGGATAAGATGTGTTGTTTTCAAAAGTATTATTTTCAATTACAGGAGCATTATAGCTATCCTGATTATTTATTAATAGTCCATTACCATGATTATTTCTGAATATTGAATTTGTTACCGCGAAATGTTTTATTGTGCCGTCACTATTCCAAGGTGTAGATATATCAAATGCCTCTAAAGCATCCTTTCCGGCGTATTCTACAATAATGTGATCTAAAATCACTTTTTCAGTTCCTGTAGTTGTAATACGGATTTGGTCCCAATCTCCCGGAGCTGGATTTCTTAACTCGGAGGTAAATAGTATCGGCTCCGCTTCCGTTCCTTGTGCTAACAAGATTCCCGTACTATTATCACCATTCCCAATACTTAAACTCGCTCCTGCTTTAAATTTTACCACCACGCCGGGGTGAATCTTTAATTTTGCTCCGTTTAATACACTAATATCTCCTGTCACGGTATAAGGAGAATGACTACGGCACAACGCCGTATCGGAAGTAATATTGGAAGAAATGTTTTTAATGTTCAAGCAAGCATTATGTAGCGTTTGAGCATCAGCTTTCGACGTAGCGAACAATGCCATAAATAATAATAGAACCAGCTTTTTGTTCATAATAATTTTATACATTGAGCAAATCTCCTTTTTATTTAATCTGGCCTACTTATAGATGCAATTCTAAAAGTAAAATCTTACGGATAAGTTTTATTGAAACAAGTATGCACTTTTTTCCCCTAATTTGCAAAAAAAAAAAAGAATATTCTAAGTCATTTATTTACAAATATTTATGGACTTTATCGGGATCGAACCCTGGACTCTTCGTTGCAAACGAACTCTCTACCAAAATTGAGCTACAAGCCCGTTTGAAGCACGATTAGATGTGAGGGTTTTTCGTGAGGAAAAATAGAAGAATCTTTTACACTTTAGAAAATTTGGCTTGCCGGCCGTTCTCTTTATAAAGATCCGTGGCGAGATCTGATTGCCAGAATTTTTTGCTGTCCACATCCATAATGGTGAGCTTTCCGGTCCATCCAGCACCCGTATCCATCGCCCAAACATTACACATATGTAACGGTTTTAACGATTGAAAGACCTGCGTTGGCGTGTGTCCGATATAAATTTCCCGGTAAGGGCCGAAACGATAAAGCGGATCTAATTGATGTTTGATATAGGCTTCATTCATCAAATTTCTGTCCCAGACTAAAACCTCTTTGTCCTGCCGGTCCATACTAAGTTTCAAATTAATTCCGGCATGAATAAATACCCGTCCGTTTTCTTCAAGAAAATAATGAGCATTCTTCAAAAAATCAATGTGTGCTTGAGGCATTGACTTATGATCATAAGAAATCATGGTATTCATTCCACCCTGCTGCAGCCAAATCATATCTTTGTAACCTTCCGTCGCCCACCGTAACACCCATTCGTCATGATTACCCATAATGTAATTCAGATGTTTTATTTTCAGCAATTCATTAATGCATTCGCGCACTTGAGGAAATCCGTCGCTGACATCACCTAAAACGATTAAACGATCGACGGTGTAATCAAACTGCGAACGCTCAAGACATTGGCACAAAGCTTTATAATTTCCATGAATGTCGCCCATGACATATGTTTTCATTTCGATTTAACCTCACTTGAACGGATAATCACGACGGGGTGATGATCTAATTTTAACCAATTGAGTAATTTAACCATATCCATTTCAGCCATAGCCACACACCCGGCGGTGGATTGTCCCGCGCCCTTCCATACATGCATAAAAATGGCGCTGCCGTTGCCGGATATAACTGGATCTGTATTGTATTCGATGATGATGGCATATTTGTACAAATCATCTTCTCGACGTAATTTCTCATAAGATACCGAAGGAATCCTTCCGGAAACCCATTGGTTGTACCAAACCGACTTAGGATCGTCGATCCAAAAATCCAGCGCTGTTGCCTGACGGTATTCCAAACCAGTTTTAATCACTTCATCATAGCCAAACGAACGGTATATTTCGTATTTCCCCGTCGGTGTTCGGCCATCGCCTTCTCTTTTTTGTCCGGCCGGAGCCAAGCCATTACGACCGACAACAGCTGGTATCGGTTCTGAATTGAATTGACTCCAAACCTCTTTTGAATCTTCTGAGGATTTACGCCAAAGACTAATCGAAGCATTGACATCAGAAGATTTATCGACGGTAACCAAGATCACTTGACGAATATCGGAATCAAGCATCGCTAATTCCGACGGTAAAACATTTTCGGCACAAACTACTTGCGTCATTCCAAGTGTAATCACAGACAATAAAATGAATATCTTAAACCGCATGACTTAACCAATCCTTCCCGCCCATCACGCGGGCTATCAACATACAACTCACATTATCACCAATGGAGTTCAACATCGTTGCCGGCGGATCAACCAATGTTCCGATCATCGCAGCGACAGGTAAAGCCTCTGGTGGAAATCCATACAAAGAAACAATCAGCATTTCTCCCAAAAAACCTCCACCGGGAATTCCGCTCATCACTGTCCCGCTCAATAAAGCCACGCCTACGGCGATCGCGATGGTACTAAAACCGGAAAACTCCATTCCGAAAATACCGAATAAAACCGCTGTCTTTAAAATCGCGGATAAACAAGATCCTTCCATATGAATCGTACTGCCGATAGGAATGACCACTTCGCGAATATCTTCGGGAACGCCATTACGTCGAGCTGCCTCGAGGTTCGCTGGAATAGTAGCTACGCTACTCCCCGTCGCAAAAGCCGTTAACGCCGCCGGAGTGATATTGGTCCAAAATAATTTCATCCCGTGTGCACCACCGGCCATCCATGTATAAATGGAGAAGAATACAAAGAAATAAAAAAGTGCTGTCGGGTAATATATCAGCATAGCGCGCCCGTACGCACCTAAAAGTTGCGGACCAAATACGCCGGTTAAATAAGCAAAATAAGCGCCTAAACCAATCGGCGCATACAGCATAATAAAATCAATTACCTTCATCATGACAGCATTGCCGGATACAAGCCATTGACGAAAACCATTCCCCTCTTTTCCTGCATACAAACTGCCTAAGCCTGTTAGCATAGCGATAATAATCAAGGCGAGCATATTTTTGCGATCCAACAAATCACCAAAATTACTGACCGTAAACGCGCGCACTAATTTATCGCCCAGAGAACCTGTTTCCTGCTCAACAGGCATTTGTAATTCAATATTTAAACCTTTAGCCGGATTAAAAGCTAAAACCCCGGCGACCATAATCAGTGAAGCCACAATACCTGTTAAAATAAAAACCATCATCATGATGCTAAGAATACGTCCTAACCGACGAGTATCCGTCATGGCTGCTACTGCGGAGGCAATAGAAAAGAAAACCAGCGGGACAACCACTGTAAACAACATATTTAAGAATATATCACCAAAAGGCTTGAGCAATTGGGCGCGCTCGCCTAAAACAATACCAATCAAAGCTCCAATAATCAAAGATCCTAATAGTATTAATGAAGAACGATAACTTTTTAACATGGAAGAATTGATCATAAACATCTCATGGTTAATTTATCCGATGGCATATTTGTCCGACGAGAATCCCTAAATACGTCCCAATAACATTCCCGAATATAGCCATCAATAAACCGATCGTTGATAATCCGGGTTGATAAATCTCGGCGACCACCGGCGCAGAGGCAACACCTCCGAGATTAGCTTGACTCGACGCCGCGGCTAACATGACCGGGGCTTTTAATAAACGCGTAACGAATAATAACACGATGGCATGAATGATGACAATCAGAAATCCAGCAAAAATCAAAACGACCGAATTTCCCAAATAGGCCATACTTGCTTTGGCACCAATAGTCATGAGCACAAAATATAATAAAACGTATCCAATTTTACTTGACCCCATGGATTCACAGTGATGGAGTTTGGTTAAAGAACATCCCAATCCAGCGACGGAAACAAAAATAATCATCCATGTAAAAGACGAAATCATTCCCGGGATGACCGGCATTAAATTAGATAGCCAACCCAAAATACAGCTCACACCAAACCCCAAGAGAATCAATATAATAATATTTGGTATCGTTAGTGTTACAATTTGAGTTGATTTGAGATGTTCAATCTTCTCTCGCATAGCGTCGAGGATTGTGCGGTCAGCCTTATTAAATCGATCAATAGCTTCCTGCCACGGAGACACCATAATCAACAATCCCATCCATACATAAGGAACAACCGTATCGACGACGACCATAGGTAAATAAATATCATCAGGAGTGCCGAGGGCCTCTTTAACAGCGATCATATTCGCGCTGCCGCCGGTCCATGATGCGCTCAATGCTCCAAAACCGGCATAAAATTCCGGACCAACGATATGCTGAAATAAAGCGAACGAGATCGTGCTTCCTAACATAACGCCGAAACTTCCGGCCAAGAACATCAATATACCGATACGGCCGAGTTTTGTAATAGATTTAAGATCGACACCTAATAACAAAAGAAACAAACTCATAGGTAAACCGTATTGAGTAACGACACCGTACAATGGACTTTTATTATCAATCAAACTCGACGACGCCAGCAGCATCGGAATAAAATAAATCCAAAACACAGCGGGAATAAAACGGAAAAAAGATTTTGTCTTTGGGTGATCCGCCGCCACCAAAATCATCCATTCTAATAAAACGAGCAGGATAAAAATGGCCGCCGGATGATGGATCAATTGACTTTCCTTGGAATGATTTTAATTCCAATTCCCTTTTTGACTCCGCTTAAATCATAAATGCCATTTTTGGAAAGGTATGGATTGTGCGAAACTTCGTCCTTGATAAAAAATGGGGTATCTAAATCGACGTAACGAAAATATCCACTGCCGGCGGCTATGTGAGCCGACGCTGTCATGGCAATGGAACTTTCCAACATTCCGCCGATCATCAACCCAATGTTACTAGCGCGGGCCAAACGTATGATTTCTAAAGACTCAACAATCCCGGTTTTCATCAATTTAATATTAATCACATTCGCAGCCTTTTCCTGAATGATTCGCACAACGTCCTCTATGCCGCGTGCACTTTCATCCGCGCAAACCGGAATATCCGTCGAGCGGGTGACTTTGACTAAATCTTCAAAATTTTCCCGGGGGACCGGTTGTTCTAATAAGGCAATGGGAATTTTTAGCCGTTTGATCTCTCGTAAAAATTTTAACATTTGTGTCGCATTAAACCCCTGATTGGCGTCGAGATAAATCGCACCTTTAGGCGCAATTCTATTAACCGCCTCAACTCGTTTAATATCTAAATCAAAATTACGCCCGACTTTGACTTTAAACATTCTAAATCCCTGCTGATAAAATTTCTTAACGCTCATTTGTGTTTCGTCGAGGTCTGCGATGACAATGGTAATATCTGATCTGATTTTCCGGCAGCAATCGCCGAACAATTTCCACAATGGAATACCTAACTGTGCGGTCAATGCGTCAAATACAGCTGTTTCCACCGCCGCGATAAGGGCGGGATTTCTTTCCCATTGTTCATGCAGTTGGGCGGAAATCAGAGGATACTGACGAATATCTTTTCCAATCAACCAATCAGCGACGATCTTTAAATTTTTTTCTGTTCCGGAAACCGTTTCTCCCGTAATGTGCGACGCTACCGCGGCTTCACCGTAATAATAATCATTCTTTCCTGTTTGAATTTTAAATAAAAGATTATCAAGCGTTTGATGATCACCCAAAGCTGTTCGAAAAGGTTGAGTCAAAGGCGCTACTAAAGGTTCTACACTGGCTTGGGTGATAATCCACGTCAAAGATTTCATTGCTTCTCTCCGATTAATCGTACGGCATTCAATCTTTTTAAGAGCGAACCTTTTTTTGATCCTTCACCGAGCGTCAAACTGGAAACGGTGACTTTGTTTAAAACAAAAACGTCATCCTCTGATTGTCCTGGCTGACGATAGGCCCACACAGCGTGAATGGCATAAGCGTGACTATCGACGGAGCCGAGATAAAGAAGAATGTGGCCTTTCATTCCTAAGACCGTCACACCGCCTATTCCGAGATTTTTTAATAAAGATAATTTTTCCTCGTCGTTGACGGCATCGGACCATTGATCTAGTCGAGCGCCGACTTGAATCTGTGCTGATGAATTACGGGGCAATTGAATACCGACGGTCGAAAAAATTTGCTGTAAAAATCGTGAACAATCTTGTTCACCGTACATTCCGCCCCAACCATAAGGTTCATTCAACATTTTAAAGGCCTGTATGAGCATCGTCCGAGGAGTATAGGCCAAATACCCTTTATTAACTTGGGATGTTATGATAAACCCGGGAACCAAAACGGTTCTCCCGTCGACATTTTTTTCAGGAATAAGCACCACCGTCTTTCCCTTATCTTCACTGACAAACGGCAAGTGTGCGCCCATTTGTAAATAACCTTTATGTTGAGTCAACGCAGGATCCTTAAAAACATCCACTTTAGAATCTATCATCACGACAAATGGATCGGACGTCATTCGTACAAAATCTTCTCGATCAACCAATCCTATATTCTGGGTTTTGATCCATCCTCCGCTAGATACAGATTGAGCGTACACCCATTCTCCATCCAAACTCGTCGCTAAAACAACGACCGGTGTGCCGATATCAAGCGCGCTATTTTGCAATTCATCAAAATCAATATCATTCGCTTTGGAAAATAAGCCGTCCTCCGTCGGTAATACACGCTGAGCTGCATAATGGACAACCAAACCATATTGACGGGTTACTTTTTCTGGAATACTCCGTAAATTCATGTTATCCAATACCGTAGGCCAATATGAATTTGGAATACTTGTTCCATCCAGCTGCATTAAATTCGCTTTTCTCAAATTTTTCCACTGACTCATTAAATCCTTCCGGATTTGCGGACCAGAATACTCAATCGGCCAGCCATTTAAATCTTGATTTAATTCCAACGGATTGATTATAGATTCATTTAGTAATTTGATTTGATCGACGGTGAGAATAGTCTGATCTGGTGTAGGATGGCGGCCGATCCAGTAACCGGCCGTTTTCATATCGGCAGTCGTTGCCGGCAAAATGCTGGGTGGAGAATAATTAAATGATGGCGTGTGCGACGCACAGCCGTTCGCGGTTATCAAAATAAGTCCCGCGATTAAAAAAATAAATACCTGTTGCGATTGTTTTATTCGGTTGTCTGAGACGAGCATTTTTATAGTATAACAAAGTGAAGATACGTGATGGGCAGAAATTTAAAATAAATGCGGAAGCTCCCGGATACTATTATTCATATCGTAAGGCATCGATCGGATTAAGTTGCGCGGCTTTTTGCGCCGGCCAAAGCCCAAAAACAATACCGGTTAAGACTGAAAAAAACAAAGAGACACCGATGGCAATAATAGATATTTTCGTTGCCCAGCCGGCAAAGTACGATAGCAAAACAGAAATTCCACAGCCTAATAAAATCCCCATTATACCACCTAACACAGTCAACATAACCGCTTCAATCAAAAACTGTACCATAATGTCTTTCCGACGGGCACCGATGGCCTTACGTAAACCAATTTCATTCGTCCGCTCCGTGACGGAAACGAGCATGATATTCATAATTCCAATCCCTCCGACGACGAGGGAAATAACCGCTATTGAGCTTAACAGCCATGTCATGGTTTTCGTCGTCGAACTGATCGCGTCCTTTATTTCCGTCATGTCCCGCACATTAATGCTGTCGGTCTGATCCGGACGGAGCCGCTGGCGTTTCATCATCAAATCGGTGATTTCTTTTTTTGCTGCCTCGATACTATCTTGAGATACAATATCCGCGTCAATGCTATCGACATACTCTTTTCCGAGGACACGGTACATCGCTGTTGTCACGGGAATCATGACCACATCGTCATTGTCTCGGAATCCACCTTGTCCTTTAGTCGGCATAACACCAATGACTTTAAAATTGATACGGTTAATTTTGATCATCTTTCCGATGGGATATTCATCCCCAAAAAGCTCATTGTAAACCGTCATACCGATAACCGCGACCTTTTCTCTCCGATCAGTTTCTTCTTCCGTAAAAAAACGTCCGACGCTGGGCGTGGCCGCTCTAATTGTTTCATATTGTTCATTCACGCCTTCTACCCGACTATTCCAATTTTTGTTTCCATACCCCAGTTGCGCCCGTCCTGAAACATTCGGTGTCGCTGCTTTTACCAATGGCAACTGACGAATAGCCTCTGAGTCTTCCCTCGTAAAACGAGTCACCAATCCTGATTCCATCGAAACACCACCGCGATTCGTCGATCCTGCTCGAATCGACAAAACATTGGCCCCCAAACTGGACATGCGCTCGACAATAGCAGCATTAGCGCCGGATCCCAAGGCCATCATCGCTATAACAGCACCGACGCCGATCAATACACCTAAAACGGATAATAAAGTCCGCACCTTGTTGGCGACTATAGCATGCCATGCTTGGCTAAAATGATCTTTTATATCCGTCTGACCATGTGTTTCTTTTATCTTAAGAATATTTTCTGATTTAAAATGATCAAATTGCTTTCTTACTGTCAAAACATCAGAATTTTGTTTTTGTCGTCGATCTTCAATAATCACGCCATCTTTCATGACTAATACTCGTCGGGCATGCTCGGCGACATCCGGCTCATGAGTAACCATAATAATGGTTCGTCCTTCAGCATTAAGTCGTTCCAATAAAGTAATGATTTCTTTTGTACTTTGGCTATCTAAATTACCAGTAGGTTCATCGGCGAAAAGGATCAAGGGATCACAAATAAGTGCGCGGGCTATGGCTACTCGTTGTTGCTGTCCGCCGGAAAGTTGATTGGAATGGTGATGGGCTCGATCAGCTAATCCGACAGAACTCAAAATTTCTTTGGCTTTACTATGTCCGTTAGATACACCCCGATATATTAGTGGAAGATTAACATTGGCATGAGCCGCCAATCTGGGAAGTAAATAAAATTTCTGGAAAATAAAACCCATTACAGAATTACGCAATGTCGCCCGTTCATCGTCGGTCATACGGCTCACATCTTGTCCGCACAAATAATATTTCCCACTCGTGGGAACATCTAACAAACCAAGTATATGCATGAGCGTGGACTTGCCCGAACCGGAAGCACCCATAATCGCCACGAACTCTCCCTGCTCAATCGTCAGAGAAACTTGATTAAGCGCGCATACACCGGCTGGACCGCTGCTGTACGTCTTTGTAATCCCTTCCAGTCGTATCAACGATTGTTCCGTCGACGTTCCGGCATGAACGGATTCGTCCCGCTTTTCCGAGACTGAGTCAATTTTCTTTTTGATTCCTCGCTCCATAAAACTGTATCCTTATCTGTGAGACCTGATACTATTTCTGTATTTTCCTCGTCGGATATACCCGCCGTGATTCTTGTTTTTTCTTTTACTCCATCTGGTCCTTCCAACATAACAAAAGCTTGGCCGTCTTTACCAATCTGGATGACGTAGCTTGGCAAAAGCAAAATATTTTCCTTTTGTTCTCGAATAATATTTACATTCGCGCTCATTCCTGAACGGAATACATTAGGTATCTCGTCGGGAATAATACTCACTTCATAGATCGTTACATTATTAATCAATAACGACTCAAATGAGATGTGCGATACAGTTCCTAAAACTTCAATGTCAGGATAAGCATCTAACTTTAATAAAGCACGTTGACCTTGTTTCACATAACCGATATCAGTCTCATCCACTTGAGACACAACGATTAGGCGGTCGGATAAAACCAAAATTGGATCCGTCGTCGTGACCGATTGTCCCGGTTCAAAAGTCCGTGCAATCACTTCGCCATCAATCGGTGAAACGAGAGGAATAGGTTTGTAAACGTCTTCCCAATAACTGAGCGTTTCTTTGCCTTTGATTTTGGCTGCATCCAAGAGGGAAGATCTTTCCACCGAACTTAATAAGGCTAAAATATCGCCTGAGTGAACCATCTCGCCTTCTTCGAAGAAAATCTTTTCGATACGGCCGGCAATAGATGATTTGATTTCCAATCGGTTTTGTGGTTTGACTGTTCCCGTCGTAGTAACGGTTTGTTTAATTTTTCCATAAGTGGGATTGATGCGTGTTATCTCTTCCTTATTTTTCGTGTTCTTTTTTGAATGCAAATATTTCCACCCACCGAAGACAAGCCCAAGAATAATCAAAAGCCATATTATTTTTTTAATAAATTTTATCACTGAGTGTTCCTCCTAATGAATGAATCCAACCGGCTTCGGCTGTAAGCATGCTTGTTTGGGCAAAAAGAAAATTCCTTTGGGCCGAAACCAAATTATTTTCAATGATAATCCAGTCATCAAAATCAATAAGACCGGTTCCATACTGGGCCGCGGCGATTTTAGCGCGCTCGTCGGTGGCTTCTAGAAATTCTTTCCGAATATCCACCGTCTCTATGGCATCAATTAGTGTTTTCCAACTATCTTCCAAGGCTAAAAGCAGTTGTTGCCGTCCACTTTGTTCTGTCACTTCCGCACGTAAAAATGAGATGTGGGATTTTCTTATATTAGCGGAATTTCTTCCTCCTTCAAAAATGGGAACCGAAATAGACACGCCCAAAGATAAGTCATTATCTTCTCCCGAAAAACGTTCTCCTGAACGGCCAAGTGAACTTGTCGCGCTTACCGTCGGCCAAAGATCCCCTCTAGTAGATTTGCTATTGTATAAAGAAGCTTCCCGCGCCGCGGCCAGCTGTTTAAGAAAAGGAATTTGATCCAACACCGCGTTTAAATCAGGTTTTTCCAAATAGGTTTCACTCATCACAAAAGTTCCCGTTACTTCAATAGGCTGCATTTCCTCAAATCCCATTGAAATTAAAAGTGTCCGTCGAGAAAGAGTGAGTTGGCGTTCAGCTTCACGGACATCAAAAGCCGCCTCAGACAATTCCGCTGACGCCGTCATGTAAGCTCCTCGATGTTCTTTCCCACCTTCGTACCTTAACTGAACTAATTCGAGATTTTGTTTTTTACGTTCATGAATTTTTTGACTTAATTTAATTAATTGTTGCGCTTCCATCAATTCCACAAAAGCGGTGCGGATATTGAGCAAAGCATCGGATGAATCAACTTCATAGGCAAATTGCTGCTCATCAATTCTTTTGTGAGCTGCCTTTATGGCATAAGGAGTTTTTAATCCATCAAATAGCAGAATTGATCCTGATAATTCATGATTATAAGCGTCACTCCAGTCATTATCAGAAGATTTAGATCGACGGTAGGAAGATGATCCGGAAACATTTGGAAATAATTCGCTCTTTGAAATTTTTTCGTCTTGGCGGGCTTCATCAATTCGTAAAGCGGCTCCTTTGAGCAGGGGCTGATGTTCAAGTGTCCTGTCGACGATATCCTGCCATTTGAGCGGTTCTTCGGCAGCAACAGGTCGTATAGTAAAAATGATTCCTAAGAGAGATATGATTAAAATTTTTTTCATGGTCAACTCAGATAATTTTAACGTATACTTTTCATTCCTAAGCATTTAGACAATATCACACTCTTAAAGTTCCTTTATATTAATAAAAATATTATGACATTTCCCCTTTGTCGGCAAAGCTGAAATAGCAATTATCCCCAATAATAAGATGATCGAGTACGCTGATCTGCATAATACGTCCAGCCTCCGTCAGTTTACGGGTAAAATCACGGTCTTCTCGGCTGGGCTGAATATCACCGGACGGATGATTGTGCGCACAAATAATCGAAACTGAAAAATGTTCCAACGCTTTTTGAAAAATCTCGCGGATAATCGGCGTTGTATAATTAACTGTTCCCTTGGATTCATCAATAATGTTAATAATTTGATGTGATGCGTTCAAATGAATAGTCTTGAAAATTTCCTTTTTAAGGTCACGCATGCTCGGCATAAGGATAGCGACTACATCGGCTGACGATTTAATTCTTTCTGTTTGAATTTTCTGCTCATCTTCTCTAAATCGTCTACCAATTTCTAGTGCCGCTTTGATCTGAGAAATCTTGGCCGGACCTAGACCTTTGATGCCCTTCCAATGAGAAATATGAGCATCACTCATATCACGGAAGGTTTTAAACTGATTTAGGATTTTGCGAGCCAAATCGACAGCACTTTCTCCTTTTATCCCGGTTCTGATGAGGATCGCCAACAATTCTGAATTGCTTAACGACTGTTCTCCATATTTAGCTAATTTTTCCCGTGGGCGGTCATCATGAGGCCAATGACAGATAGTGGATGGATATTTATTTTCGGACATCACTATTCCCTTTCAAATTAAAAAGGGAATCGAGGAGGATTTGTGAAAACTGATTCTACTAAAATCGTATAAAAACTTCAATGAGTAATTTTGTATACCCGTTTCTTTATTTTGCCCGACGGAATTCTTCTATTTTACGCAATTCACTAATAACATTATGGCCGGCATAAAACACCTCGGATAAACCATGTTTGCGTTCACCCAAAACTGATTCGCTTACATCGGCGGTCAAAATTCCATGTTTATATGTCAATACATAAAAAGTTACATGCCCATTGGTAGGAAGCATTCCAACGGTTGCAATTTTAAATTCCTGCAGGAAATGTTCAACTTTAATCAAGAAATTCAAACTCGCTTGTTTGACATTTTCCTCATGCCCAGCGCCAATGATACCGCCACCGACTTCATAATAAAGACTGACTGTCCCGTCGGCCAATATAATCAACGTAATAGCTCCATCCGGATGCCCGATTTCCATGAGAACACCATAAACCTCTTTTAATTCCTTTTTAGAATGGGCTCCAATATCTTCCGGATCGAGGTTAAGCGCCATATTACGCATTTTATAAAATATTTCAATCGGACTTAAATTGTTTTCCATATTAATTTATTCTAACAATAAATTCATATTCTCAAAATTATGAATGTTTTAATTTACCGCCCTGTTGAATAAAAAAAAGGGATAGATCTTTATCGATCTATCCCTCTTATAATGATTAAATTTTTCTTATTCTACGTGGTCTGATTCTCCTTCGGAACTTCCCTTTTCGTTGTGATCCACCCGATTTCCTTTTCCCTTTTTACCCCAATGATTTTTATGTTTTTCCATTAAGCCCATAAATTTGGAAAATTGTTCCGGAGTTAAAACTTTTCTAACATTAAGAATGTGAGCCAATTTCTGATCTGCCTTTTTATTCATCATGTCCTTGATTTCAGAATGAATGGCGTTAACGCGTTCCATATTCAGTTCCGGCTTCTGAAGTTCCTGGGCGAGTTCTTTTCTTTTAGCTCTCATTTGATTAAAAAATTCTTCACGATCTTTGGACTGTTGTTCACGATGGCTATTTAACTCTTTCTTTTGTTCTTCAGACAATCCAAGTTCTTCATGCATCTTATTAATTCGTTCTTCCATTTTTGCCTTAAACTTTTCATGTCTTTCTTGACTAACATCTTCATTTCCATCCGCCGTATTCTCCGCAAATACCATTGGGCTAACTGTCAAAAAAATCGCTCCAATCAGCATCAGACACATACATTGTTTTCTTTTAAGACTCATTTTTAATCTCCTTCTTTAATCTCTAATCTATTCTGAATTTAAGTTCATTTCTTAGACGAACGCAAGGTTAAATAAGTTTCAACTTAAAGAAAATATTCTTCAATCGCTGTTCCATATCCGTCATTATTCGGTGTATAGTTGCCCACAAATTCATCGACCATATAAGCTAAATAATCTTCACTATCAACTTCCGTCGCAGAATTGTCGGGTTCAATTTTAGCCATTGTTACCGGAACGGTCGTCGAGGCAGATATTTTTGTTTGATCCGGCGAGCGATTAACCATCAATCCCACGATGGTTACCATTAATAGGATGACTGAAAAAGCCAACGCCGGCTGTCGCAAGATTTGAAAACTTCCAACAAACCTCAAAAATGGATTAACTGTTTCAGATTCTTCGGCTGTTATTTCACTTTTAATTTTATTCCATACTGCTTCGGAAGGTGATAATCGTTCAGCCCGTGTGAATGGTTGTAATATCTTTTCTTTAACAACCTGCGCGAATTCTCGACAATGAGCGCAACCAACCAAATGTGAATCAAACTGCGATTTCAAACTTCCTGACAATCGGCCATCGGCGTAATCCGTTAGAATTAATTCTTGAATCCTCTCACAATTCATTTTGCATAACCTCATCTTTAATGCTTAATAATTTTTCCCGAGCCCGTTTAAGCCGGGTCCTTACCGTATTGATATTTATATTCAATGAACGAGCCATTTCTTCATAGCTCAATCCTTCAATGTTTCTTAAAACTATACAAGCCCTCTGATCCGGATTTAAATAATCAAGAAATTTCTGGATCAATGATTGATTGGCTTCTTTATCCATATCACTGTAAACCGGATGATCGGGCTGCTCATATTCATATTGATCTTCATATGGAACGGTTTTATTTTTTCTCATTTTCTTAAAATAGTTAATTGAACTATTAACCGTTATACGGTAAATCCATGTCTTAAATGACGACTCAAACCGAAACTTCTCGAGCTTTTGATGAATCGTAATGAAAACTTCCTGTGTAATTTCTTCCGCTTCTTCTATTTTTCCCGCCATGCGGTAAGCGACATTGTACACAAACTGGCTGTAGGTTTTGTAAACTTGCTCGAAAGCCGCTATGTCGCCCTGAGCGGCTTTGTGCAGTATATCGTTCGATAATTCGTTCATATATATTCCAAATTGATGGCTTAATTCCACACAACATTTGATGGTGTAATTTTATCATTCTTTTAGCCTAAATATCATTTTGTGTACATTTCTTTTAATTGAGCGACTTTGGGGAATTCAGGATAAAACTCTCCTTGTGGTCCAACATAACCGTTCCCGGATTTTTTAATTTTAACGGTAACCATTTCTCCTTTGCTATTAGGGAAATTAACATCAAATTCCGAACCATCCGCCGCCGTGGTATCGTTGGCTGCCTGACTACTTCCTTGGTAAATATTATTAATAGTTGTGTTCGTTACTTGTGGTCTTTGATACGGATCGTCGACGATCGTATAATATGCTCCATCTGGGCTAGGCTGATAATATAACCCGCCATAATAATAATATCGTTCACCTCCATACCATACAAATTTAGCAGCTCGGGGAATTGAGTAAACCCGTCCTGGATAATAAGGATAATATGGTCCTGGATTGTAATAATTAAAACCAATCCAGTTGTGATTATGATGGTTCCAATGACGGCCATGTCCACCGCCGTGCCAACCTCCATGACCACCGCCATGTCGCCCATCACCTCGACTATATCCGTCCGAGTAACTGACCGAAACTCCGTAAGCTGCCTGAGCTGCTTTTGGAATGTATAAGAAGATTCCTAATGCGATCATTGAGATTAAAAATTGAGGTAAAATATTTTTTGTCTTCATGTAACTGCTCCTTTGTGGTTAATTGCTACAACCGTTTAGACAGTAACGCACATTTAAAAGTTTCAAATTATTATATCGACGTAAACTATTGATTTGGAATAACTTACTTGGGGTAGGGATTATAGGTGCATAAAAATTTAAGATGACAAATCTGATTCATTTGTCAAATCTTTTGAAATAGTGAAATAAAAAGAAGTATATTGCCCTAAAACGGAATCAATCCATATATGCCCCTTATGTTCCTCTATTATTGTTTTAACGATACTCAAACCCGCGCCGGTTCCTTCATAATCCTTAGCGTTTTCCAATCGTTTAAAAATACCGAAAACGAGTTCTTGATCTTCCTTCGCAATTCCTATGCCATTGTCTTTAACAAAAAATTCGTAAAAATCATTTTTTTCCTGGTAACCGATTTCAATCACCGGCTGAATTTCTAATTTCGACGTGAACTTTATGGCGTTTGTAATCAAGTTGTGAAATACTTCACCCATTTTGATTCGGTCACAAAAGACTGTTGGAAGATGATCTTGAATCTTGATATTAACTTTATGTTCATTAATCTTGAATTCGAGCCGGTCAATGATGGAATCCACTAAATTATCCATCTTAACCATTTCATATGGATTTCGCACCCTGGTGATTTTGGTTAATTCCAAAAGGTCGACGATCATGTCATTAACTCGCTGAGTCCCTTTTGCAATGCCAACGATGCAACGCTGAGCCCGTTCGTCCATTTGATTGGCATACTGATTTTCTAAGATTGTGCTATATCCGCTGATTCCCGTTAAAGGTGAACGGATATCATGACTCACGGTTCCGACAAAATTATCCAATTCCGTGTTCACCTTTTCTAAATCTATTTTCTGCTGTTCAACTAAAGTAAGATTTTGAGCAAGGGCCTGATTTTTTTCTTCCAGTTCTTGTTTAGCTTTTGATAACTCTTTTGTCATGATGTTAAATGCCTTGGACAATTCATTAATTTCAATATTACTCGACGGTTCTACATGAACTTTAAGATTGCCTTTTCCGATCTCACCTGCGGCGTTGACTAAATTTCGAAGCGGACTCGAAATACTAATAATTAAAAAAATTGCGACAACCATTGCTATCAATATCGTAAAAAACAAGGTATACATTAATATCTCAGCCGCCACATCCTCGGCTTCTTGAGCCTTAGAAACGGAATGACGAGTAAATGCCTGAACCTGGGCTAATAAATTGCCAATGGCCTGAGATAAACGGCCTTCTTCTCGTCTTAAATTAGTGATATCTTCAAACGAAATTTGTAATTTCTGGGACTTAATGAGTTGAATGAGAGCGTTGACTGATTGGTCATAATTGATGTGCGCTGTTTCAATCAACTTTAAATTACCCTTTACTTTATTTAACTCATCCCGCTTACTGTCTGAGAAATCCATCATTAACAAATGATCTAAAAGTTTTCTTCCTATTATAATTTTGTCCGCGATCTTACCGGACAAATGATCAAAACCATTCTTGGTTACGTCAATATAATCATTCAAATACATTTTTCGCGATTCAGCTACGTTCTCAAAAGCGATTTCCTCGGCGACGCGTTGCAGTCTTTCAAACAAAATACCCTTCTCGAGTTGATGATGAGAAATCTCCGTCATAATCTCCGACAAGGCTATATCACCCTGCGCAACTTGGCGGAATTCATTTCCGACTTTCTTCATCTGTTTTAATCCGGTAAACGTGTTGACAATCATCCCAATGATCAAAAAAATTACCAACAAAGTTATGCGATGAGATATTCTCATTTTATTTGATCCGAATTAAGATTAAATCGAGCGACGTGGCCGACCTGAATATTCTTCTCATCGGTTAAGCCGGCATTCACTTCAAGAACATACATGGCACTCGTCATGGGACCATAATTAGGACAGGGATCGTGTTGACAAGGCTGAACATTTTTCTCAATGTGCACAATTTGTCGTCGATCATCTAGCCAGATAATATCCAGAGGTATTTTTGTATTCTTCATCCAGAACGGATATACCCGAGCTTCCTCAAAAATAAAAAGCATACCTTTGTCCGGATCCATCTGTTTCCGGAACATAAGGCCCACCTGCCTTTGTTCTGACGTCGAGGCTGTTTGCACCAAAAAACATGTTTTATCAAAACAAACTTGGTCAGCTGAAATATTCGCGGCAGCGCAGCCTGAAATAAAAATCCAAATAATAAATAAGATTAAACTATTTTTGTTCATCGACACGATCAATCAAACGGATGTAATCACGGAATTCCATTCCTCCGTTGACGATCCGATTTATATTAGCGATACGCTCAGGAATGTGCGGATGTGATTTAAAATAGGAAAATTCACGCAGCGGTTTTTTTTCATCTTCTTTGCGTATAGTTTCCAGGAAATTAATCATTTCTCGAGGATCATAGCCGGCTTTTTCCATATATTTAACGCCAAGTTCATCCGCCTCCAGTTCATCTTTCTGAGAATATTCAAAAAAAAGGGACGTTAACGCCAAATTAACTCCGGGACCGAGATTACTTTTGGATCTCATGCTGGCTAATTGAAGTACAAGCCCTCCATAAGAAGCCTGCAAATGTTTTAATCCGTGCTTCGCGGTTATATGTCCGATTTCATGAGCAATAACGCCGGCGAGCTGATCATCGTTTTTCGCGTGGTCCAAGACACCTTTAAATACGTAAATATAACCTCCCGGTAAAGCCGTCGCATTAATGTCTTCTTCATCAATGATTTTAATAAAATATACAACATCCTGACGGTCACAAACAGCGACGAGTTTATTGAGAATTTCCTCAACGCGCGCGTTTTCCTCAACACCTTCATCCATTTTAAATTTTTCATTAAATTGATGCGCGACCCCTTCGCCGATCTTAACTTCTTTTTCCGTCGAGAAAATATAATATTCCTGTTTCTTCGTCGCGACATTGTATTCCGTCGTGCAGCCATACGTACTAATCACCATCAATAAACCGAGAAGACTAATACCGGTTTTCTTTAACATCATTCTTAATTTCGCCATCGGCAGGCCGATAACATTCGTATAGCAGCCTTCAATGCGGTGAATAAAAATACTTCCTAAGCCCTCAATGTCAAATCCGCCGGCCTTATCTAAGGGATGTACCCGTCGATGATAAACATCTATTTCTTTATCCCTTAACGGACTCATGTACACTTTTGTCTTTTCATAAGCTAAAATTTCTTTTTGATGATCGACGTCAATGAGCGCTACTCCGGTGTAAACCCAATGCGGAGCGCTCATAAGAATCTTTAAAATCCTTCTGGCCTCTTTCAGATCTTTCGGTTTCAAAACTAATTTTTTATTGCCGATGTAAACAACCGTATCCGCACCGATAACAACTCCATGTTTTAATTTGGAAGCAACATCGCGGGCTTTGATCAGCGCATTATGCTGGACCAAGGCCGCACAACTCGTGGTTATTTGGGTGATTTCTTCAACTGTACTTCTTTTGACGAGAAAAGGATACCCGGTGAGCTTTAATAAATTTTTCCGTTGGGCGGATCCCGACGCTAAAATGAGTTTTCTCATGATTGGATTATTTATGGATTTCTTTGGCTTTGAAGACAGAAACCAGCTTTGAACCTTTTTCCTCGACGGCTTCTCTAGCGCCTTCTTCGCGATCAACAATACAAATGCATTTAATCACCTCGATACCCATTGATTGAAGAACATCCAATGAATGAACAAAGGCTTTTCCTGTCGTGGCGACATCGTCGATGATGATGACACGCGAACCTTTTTTAAGCGCCGGCCCTTCGATTTGTTTACCTTTACCATGCGCTTTGGCTTCTTTTCGGATGATAAATGTAGTGATGGGATAGTTTTGCTGAAGGCTGACAACACCCACGGCGCCGACAATCGGATCAGCACCCATGGTCGGTCCGCCGATTGCGTCAACTTTATCGTCGCTAACCAATCCGAGAATTTGACGGGCGCAAAGATAAGCGCCGAGCGGTTTTAATGTGATCAATCGCGCGTCAATGTAATAATCGCTTTCTTTTCCCGACGAGAGAATAATCTTTTCACGGAAATAAGCTTCTTTGGTGATTAAATCCAGAAGTTGTTTTCTTTCTTCTTTGAGTGATATTTCTTGAGTTTTCAAATTCAAAATCCTTTCTTCCACAAAGATCAGTTTAATTTTATGGAGTAAAATGGGTAAGTATTATTTAAGCCATACGTCGATAGGATCCGGCGTGATACCGCGCGTGGTCATTTCATGATTGAGATAAATGATAAACCGCAATAAATCTTTACGTTTATTATATTCCTTAGAATTAGAAAACCCGGCGGCCTGGTGAAATTCCGCGCTCGTTTTCTCCTCTATTTTTGCTTCAGTATAAGTTGAGATTAATGCTTCGTCATCTAATTGCTGAATTTCTTGTTTGGTGAGTATTTTAAGGTCGTAGAGAAAAGCTTGTGCGGTGGATGTTAACAGCAGGAATACGAAGAAAAGGCTTAGTATTTTTTTCATAGATTTTCCTTTTATAATTTTTTGGTATTATACCGTTATCGTCACAGCAATTCAAGAAATCATTGCCTTGATGCGGGTTTGACAAAAAAAATGATGAATGTTACCATACCGCATGATCAAGTCATTAGTCATCGGACTCAAAGACTTGGTTTATCCCCCGATTTGTATCATTTGCCGTGAACGTATACCAACCACTCATCCCTACAAGGGACTCTGTCTATCCTGTAGTCAACGCATTGAATTAATTGTTCCGCCTTTTTGTGTTAAATGTTTCCGGCCTTTAAACGCCGCAAACTCCGGTCCTACCTGCAAAAATTGCATTGAACATGCTATGCATTTTGACTTTGCCTATTGCGCCTGTCCCTTCTCGCCTTTTCTTCGCCAACTTCTTCACCTTTTTAAATTTCATCAAAAAACGTATCTGCGCCATATCTTTACGGAACATATACTTCGATTTATTCAAGAATACAACTTAGATATTGACCAGTTTGACCTCTTTGTTCCTATGCCATTGTCGAATGTTCGTTTGCGGGAACGCGGATATAATCAGTCTCAACTCATTGCTGAAATATTGGCTCAGCATTTTAATAAACCTTGTTCAAAAAATGTATTGATCAAAGCTCGTCACACGGCCAGTCAATCTTCTTTGAGCAAAAAAGAACGCTTTACAAATGTACAAGGGGCTTTTAAAATAAATTCTTCTGTAAAGATTATTAATACAAATATTTTAATAATTGACGATCTCATGACAACCGGAGCTACCGCCTCAGAAGCGGCTTTAGTCTTAAAAGCAGCTAAAGCCAAAACAGTTGCCATTTTAACCCTCGCCATTAACTGATTGATTATGAAAATATTACGCTCTTACATCCTCAAAGAATGTTTTTTCCCCTTTGTCCTTTCATTAATCGTACTGACCAGTGTTTTTCTTCTAGGAAATTTGGTTCGGCTCACCAATTTAGTAATTAATAAAGGTGTCGCCCTCTCAACCATGGGCGAAATCTTCTTTCTTTATTTCCCGGTTTTAATCGGGTATACACTGCCGGTGGCATGTCTGGTGAGTACAATCATCGCTTTTAGCCGTCTGTCCGTCGATAATGAAGTGATCGCTATACGTGCCAGCGGAATACACCTTGGCCGCATTCTTTTTTCGTTATGTATCATCGGAATTTTAATGAGTTTGGTGGCGTTAATTCTCAATGACCGCGTCATTCCCTACGCGCATCACCGTCAACGAGTGCTGCTTAAACAATTAGGTGTCAGTAATCCGACGGCGTTATTGGAAGCGGGCATATTCATCGATGCCTTTGAAGGCCAAATTTTATTTATTCACCGGATTAATGATAATAAATTTTATAATATCACCATTTATCAGCCTCAAAAAGATGGTCCGACCCGAACCATTATCGCCCGGCAGGGAGAATTCACCCCTATTCCCGGGACTGATAAGATTAAAATTAAATTGATCGAAGGAACAAGTGATGAACCGAGTATGAGCGACTCGACGTCATTTTATAAATTGAATTTTGACACGTATTTTATGACCCTTGATTTCTCGAATAAAAAAACTGATATAGGCAAAAAACCAAAAAGCATGTCTTTAGATGAACTCCGTGAAGAAATGAAACGACTCAAAGGACTTTCCATAGAAGACCCTCGTGTCCGGACAGAATTTCACAGCAAAATCGCCTGGTCTTTCGCGCCTTTATTTTTTATTTGTTTAGGATTTCCTATCGCGGTCATCACGCACCGTCGAGAAAAATCAGCAAACATTATCCTGGCGGTGTTCTGCGCGGCATTTTACTATTTAGCCTCTTTAGGATGTGAAGCGTTATCGGTAAAAAGTTTTGTCCATCCGGGCCTCATTATGTGGGTGCCTAATTTCATTGTGGCCAGCGTGGCTGGCGTATTAAACTACAAATGCGTATCCTAGACAAATACATCACTCGAAACATCATCGTCGTTTTCTTATTGACGGTCATTATATTTACTTTGCTTTATGTCCTCATTGACGTAACCAGCAACCTCGATGACTTTCTCACTCAAAAGGTTCCAGTAAAAATCATCGTCCAATATTATCTGGCCTACATTCCGATGATTTTGGTTCAAACCTCAACCATTGCCTGTTTGATTTCCGTTTTAGTGACGTTCGGCGGCATGTGCAATAGCAATGAAATTATTGTGATGCGTACCAGCGGCCTGAGTTATTGGCAAATCACAAAATCAGCCTTGTGTTTCGGGCTTATTATCTCGGCGGTGGTTTTTTACTTAAATGAACGTTTTGTTCCTAAGTCTTATCAAACGACCAAACAAATTAAAAACGACAACATGATTCTTGAGTCGGACAAAATCCGAAAGAAAAAAGAAAAAGTAAGTAATGTTACGTTTTACGGTTTAAGAAACCGTTTATATTATGTCAGTACACTCGACCCTAACACGAATGAATTGTATGGGATCACGATTATTGAATACGACGATAATGTGAACATTCAGCAAAAGATTGTCGCCTTAGAAGGTAAGTGGACGGGAATCGCGTGGAAATTCTACAAATGCCAAATTACGACGTACGGCCCCGGCGGGATCAATGAACCGATCAAGGTAAAAGTTTATAATGAAAAATTGATGGACATTCAGGAAGGGCCCGAAGATTTTATGCGCCAACGCGTAAAAGTCTCGTCGATGAATATCCGGGAACTTAAGGATTATATTGATCGTTTCTCGTCGAGCGGCGCCACCAAGGCGATCACCAACCTGCGCGTCGATTTGCATCATAAGATTGCTTTTCCGCTCGGAAATTTTGTGGTTGTGTTTCTGGGCTTGCCTTTCGCCATTAAGTCTAAGAACCGTAAGGGTATGACTTTCACGTCGGTGTATATCGCCATGGCGATCAGTTTTAGTTTCTTTGTGATCAGCGCTTTAGCCCTCGCCTTCGGAAAAGGCGGCCTTCTTCCCCCCATTATGTCCGCGTGGATTGTTCCTGTTACATTTATCGGAATCGGATTGATTGTGATTGACTATAATTTTGGAAAGTAGTTATTCGTTGGAATAAACACGCGGAAGCCGGTTTCCTAAATGACAAATAATTTCATAATTGATCGTGTTCGCATATCGCGCTAATTCATCGGCGCTGATCATCTCATCTTTTTCTGCTCCCATAATCGTCGCCACGTCTCCAATCTTCACTTGTTTAACACGCGAAACATCCACCATGATTTGATCCATGGTTACATTGCCCAGAACTGGACAACGGACACCGTCGATCAATACGTGCGATTTATTAGAGAAATCGCGTAAATATCCATCATTGTAACCAATGGGAATAGTCGCGACTTTCATTTTCTTTTTGGCAACAAACGTGCGTCCATAACTGATGCTGCGGCCTTTTTCGATATCTTTAACAAAAATCACCTTGGCTTTGACACTTAAAACCGGCTTAAGCTGAATCACATCTTTGACTTTTTTATCCGGATATAAACCGTATATCATGAGCCCCGGACGGAATAAATTAAAAATGTCTGTTTTATATCCCAACAATCCCATGCTATTAGACGCATACACATAACGGATGATCAATCCGGTTTTATCCAAACGTAAAACAAGGTCATGAATATTTTTGATTTGGTCACGAGTGAATTTCTTGTCGGAGTCTGCCGACGGGAAATGCGTGAAAATTCCTTCAATGATGAGTTGTGAACATTTTCTAATTTCCTGAATAAATTCAAATGCTTCCTCATGCCAAATCCCCAAACGTCCCATCCCCGTATCGAGTTCTATATGCACGCGCACGGTTTTATTTAATTTTTCAGCATACGCATTCAGGCGTTTAGCAAAATCAAGAGTACATATCGACGGAGTCAGCCCGTATTCACAAATAAACGGAATATGTTCCGGCAATGTACTTTCAAAAAGCATAATCGGCTGTTTAATCCCCTGATCGCGCAATGAAATTCCTTCATTAATATCCGACACAGCCAAAATATCGACATTCTCCTCACTTAAAACCCGTCCGATTTCCATAATTCCATGGCCGTAAGCATCGGCCTTGATCACCGGCATAATTCCAATTCCATTTGTTCCAACGGCTTTTTTACCGTCGGAAGAACGAAGATTAAATTGATTACGTTCAGTTAATTTTCTAATCTGTTTAAGATTAAAGCGCACCGCCGCAAGGTCAATTTCACACCAGGTGGCATACTGCGGCATGGGATTTTTAAAGTTTCTTTGATTCATGATTTGGCCTGAACTTGACAATCTTCTTTATATAAATACAGCGGAACTATTTTTGCCATCGAATCTATTTTTCCTGCCTTTAATCGTCGAAAACCTTCATGAATAAAATATTTCGCTTGCGGCAAAACCTGCTTTGAGTCTGTGATCATTTGAATAGCTTTTTTGGACTTTTTGATTTCTTTTTCGTATAAAGCAACAGCGTCACCAATAAAAATAACCGGAGTTGATAATTGATCCAAAAAAGAAACAATATCCGTCAATACATATTCTGATGTTCTCGTTATTTTATCGTCGGAAACTGTGTAACAGCTTGTATAAACCAATGATCTTTTCGCATCAGCGACCACACATACGGGATGTTCCGACTTTTTAATCGATCGTGCCACCGCGTCTAAACTTGGTATTCCAACAATCGGTTTGTTGCCGACAAAAGCTAAACCCTTAATCGTTGATAAGCCAACGCGTAAACTGGTAAACGATCCAGGACCAAGTCCGACGACAAATCCGTCAATCTCGGCTGGTTTTATCTTCACCTGTGTTAATAAACGTTCAATGCGCGGCACAATCGCGTTCGACATTTTACGGCCTAAATCCTCATTACGGTAAGCTAGAATTTGCTCATCTTTCGCAATCGCCAAACTTAGATTTTGTGTAGATGTATCAATGGCTAAAATATTCATGCTGATTTCTCTTTATCTAACTTCCTTAAAACTTCCTGATAACGCGTACCGACGGCGTTTAATTGAATTTCACGTCGAGAGTCTTTCATATGACCCATTCTGATTTCCAAATATTCCTTTGGCATAAGAGAACCCAATCGATCGGCCCATTCAATCATAGCCACACCTTGGCCATATAAAAATTCTTCTAAACCGATTAAACTCATTTCAACATTCGTCTCCAGACGGTACAAGTCAAAATGGTAAAGGGGTAATCGGCCTTCATAAATATTCATGAGAACAAAGGTTGGACTATTGACCTTGTTTGGATTATAACGCAAACCGTGCGCGACACCCTTAACCAGTGTCGTTTTCCCGGCGCCAAGATCACCGATCAAACATAAAATATCGCCCGGGTTAAGATATTTGGCTAATTTCTTGCCGATGGCTGCCGTTTGTTCTTCATTTTCCGTCGTGAATTGCATCATTTTAAAAATGCTGATAGCCTTTTGAGATAATGTTGACTAGTGATAAATCTTTGGTTAACAGCTTAAATCCCCCCGATGTAACTTCGCCAATCAAATAAAATTTCATACCAGGATGTTTAGTTCGCACCAATTGTTCAGCCTGTTTTTCTGGCAAAGTAAAAAGTAATTCAAAATCTTCTCCGTCAGACAAAGCTTGTTTGATCGTCACATTTTTATGACGTGGGATTTTATTTTCTTCAATCAGAGCACCGACTTGACTGGAATTGATGATGTGTCCCAAATCAGCGATTAAACCATCGGAAATATCCATCATCGCCGTTGGTGTATAATTTTTAACTAAGTACTGCGATTCTTTCACGCGGGGCGTAAACGTTAAATGCCGTCCGCTTTTTAATGATCCTCCCAGAGGACCGGTTACAAATATTTGATCTCCCGGTTTAGCAGTGCTCCTTAGAACCAAATTCTTTTTTAATACTTCGCCGAGCAATGCAATATTGATGACCAATTTAGAATTCTTAACGGTGTCTCCGCCGACGACACCAACATCAAATTTTTTGGCCGCCGCGTTTATTCCTTGATAAATGTCTTGAATATATTTTAACGATTTGTTCGAAGGAGTTCCTAAAGATATGACGGCAAATTTCGGAACTCCGCCCATAGCCGCGATATCACTGATATTACAATTCATCACTTTTTGACCGATTAGCCGAGGTAAAGTGCTCGACGTAAAATGTACGCCTTCAACAATCATGTCGGTTGTCAATAATTGATACTTTGTCTTTGTAAAAGGTAAAACCGCCGTATCATCACCGATAGAAACAACCGCCTTTCCGGCGTATAAAATCTTTTTAAATTGGTCAATTAAACCGAATTCTCCGACGGACGATAATGTTTTATTTGCGGCCATGGTTTAACACTTTTTTGATTTTCTCTTTATTTGGCTGACTGATTACACCTTTTTCGGTAATAATGGCGGTGATTAATTTCGCCGGGGTAACATCAAAAGCGGGATTAAAAATTTTAATACCGACGGGGGTTGTCCGTACATCTCTGAAACCGGCTACTTCCTCGGCCTTTCTTTCTTCGATCGGAATCATGGTCCCATCTTTGATGGTTAAATCGAAGGTCGACGCAGGTGCTGCTATATAAAATGGTACGTGATGATAGTTTGCCAAAACCGCTAAATTATATGTTCCTATTTTATTAGCGGTATCACCATTCGCCGCGATACGGTCAGCCCCGGCGATGATCAAATCAATTTTTCCTTTTTGCATTAAAGTCGCGGCCATATTATCACAAATCACAGTCGTATCAATCTTGGCTTTCGCCAATTCCCACGCCGTCAACCGCGCGCCTTGTAGAAGAGGACGTGTCTCACAGGCAAATACTTTGAATTTCGTTCCCTTTTTTTGCGCTGAATACATGACACCAAGCGCCGTTCCGTAATCAACCGTCGCTAAAGCTCCCGCGTTACAGACCGTCATGACCGTATTATTATTTTTGATTAATTTCGCTCCATTGTCTCCCATGCTTCGGCAAACCCGTCTATCTTCTTCGTACATGGCCACGGCTTCTTGTTTTAATAATTTTTTAAGACGATCAACGCTGAGAGTGGAATTATTTTTCATAACTACGCGCATACGATCAATCGCGTAAAATAGATTCACTGCCGTCGGGCGTGATGTGGCTAAATAATCGCAGGCTTTTGTAACATGAGAAATAAATTTTTCTGCGGATGTTCCTTTAAATTGATTAACAGCGACGAGCACTCCGAAGGCTCCGGCCACTCCAATCGCCGGTGCACCACGGACTTTCAATTCCTTAATCGCTTGCCAAACACTTTCAACGGTACGGCAATGAATATAGACAAACTCCGTCGGAAGTTTGGTTTGATCAATCATCCTGACTTCATTATTAATCCATTTAATGGTTGAGATGGGCATTAGTTTTATAATTGTAGGTTTACTGAATTTTATTGAGGACTATTGTATCATCCGGACCGAAATTTTGTCGACTTTTGATTGGATTTCTCGCTGATCACTGAACACTGATCACTGTTTATTCTTCAGCCTTTTAATATGACTTTCTTGGCTGATCACATTTTTCCCTGTCTTTCGCTCAATATCACGGCGCGCTTTACCGGCTACCGAACCGCCCTGCTTGGCGACCTTACGATTATCTTTAAATGTGTCTGGTTTTTTCACCTGGGAAATCTCGGTCGTTGTCGCTTCTGCCAGCATATTGAGAACCAGTTCTAAATTAGTCATATTATCCCGCAAATTTTCTTTTTTAAGCCCTTTGTAATTCTTATAATCTTTGGTTTTCATCCCGGTCCAGGCAAACGCGATGTCATCCGTTAAAACCGCGAACTCATCAGGCCCTTTAACACCTCGCTGGCGCCATTCGTCCGTCAACAGCTTCCTGATTTCTATACTTTTAAGACGCTGATTGATCCAGCCTTCTGAATACCCTTTTTTCAGATAATACTGCATGGCCCGCTGTATGGCCAATTCAGGATCGGCCGCCTCTTCAACCCGCTCATATCCCACCCGCGCCAACCAAAGTTTGAACGGTTCAGCGTTTGGAGAAGGGATGGATTGAATGAGACGAAACATCGTTTCCGTATCAGCCATATCTGTGACGCGCATCTTCCCGTCAGCAGCCGGCATTTTCAAAGCGTGACATTTTGTCACGCTTTCACTTCCCTCTTTCTTTAATCGTTCCTTAAGTTTCCTCCAATATGCCAAAGGAGAAACGCTGTCTGTAAGTACTCCAACCACGTCTGTTACCGAAAAATACCATACTTCTTTTTCTTCATCCCAATAGCGACGGATTTGTTTTCCCTGAAAAATTGTGGTCTTCATTAAATTGGTTTCTTTTGACATAATCTTTTCCCCTTTCTTTTTAGGGGAGATCGAGCTTTGTAGGGGATTTATTCTACTTCGCCGAATACCTTGAGGTTTACCACACGGATGAAGGCGAATGTAGAACCTTGCGAAGCTCCCAACGAAGTCCAAACAAAGATTGGACGAAGTTTTGGAGCGAAGCAGGGTTGGATATTCGGCTTCGAAGAATGAACCTTTCAGAACTTCACTAATATACCCCGAGGCTTGCATCGGAGAAGTTCATTTCTTTGAAATTTATTTTGCGGAGTTCATTATAACAAAATGGATTTGAGTGTCAATTTAGCTGCCTAATCACTAATCAGCGTTTACCTTTTGCTCAATTGTTTTGACTTTCGAATGACTGACCAACAATCGCATCTGTTCGATGGCAATTTCATTGAGCTTCTTTAACCGTTCCGATTGTACTTTCCCGTCAGAAATAAACAACGCGTTCAGATTCTCCAAATTTGATAAACAAATGAGCTGCGCGATATCGGCGTAATCCCGGATATTTCCTTTTTTCCCGGTATTGCGGTCACGCCATTCTTTTGCGGTCATTGTGAACAAGGCCATATTCAGGACATCCGCTTCGCTGGCATAAATGATATTCTGCTGCTGTTTGGTCAATTGAACAGGGATCAAATGTTCTCTGATCGCGTCGGTATGAATCGCGTAGTTAATCTTTGCCAAATTCCTCTTAGTATCCCAGCCAAGCTGTTTTTGCTCGGCCTCTTTTAAGCGCTGAAATTCTTTGATCAGATAAATTTTAAATTCCGCGCTGATCCACATACCAAATTCAAAGGCAATATCATTATGCGCGTACGTCCCTCCATACCTGCCTGTTTTAGCATTCAGACCAATTGCGTTTGTCTTTTCCACCCATTCTTTGACGCTTATTTTGTAACTATTTAACCCTGCCTGATTTCTAATTATGGCGAATTCGCCATAATTAAATCCGGGGTTATGTATCCTTTCCCAAATTCCAAGATATTCCAGCGTGTTCCTGTTTCTCAACCAGTCGGAAATAAAAAAATCTCCATCCTTGGCCTTCAGCATATCTGTTAATGAAAGATAATCATTTTCGTTGATTGAAACAACTGTTATTTCAATACCCTGAACATCGATTTTTGCCATGGATGACCTCCTCAAATTAATATGATTTTTTCATAAGACGGGGATCAGGGGATTGGTTTTTATACCATACATGCGTGTGGAAGTCAACAAAACGTTCGGCGGGGTTTTGGGTAAAAGGACCGCTTGAATAAGCGAAGCATTGATGAAATAAGATGAAAAACCCAGAAAGAAAATCGGATTTCACGCGGACTAATGAAGTGATCGCACATTGCGATAAACTCCAATTAACATGTCCCTTTTAAAAGACCTGGTTCGTTCTCTACTTTCTCTTTCTCATTCTGAACTGGGTTCAGTTCTTGCCGTACCCGTAAATTCATGATTACAGTACGGGCATATGATTGAAAATTTGACGTTCCCTGATTTCTTAGCCTCGATAATGTTCACTTCAATCTCAAAATTCCTTTTACATTTAAAACAAGACACCTCCATCATTTGCTTTTCAATATCTGCATCAACAGTCGTTCTTTTTTGAAACTGCCTTTCTTCTTCTTTTTTTATAATTTCATTTTCTAATAATTGATTTTTAAATTTCGTAGGAGCATCATCTTTTGAGGTCATTAAGCGAAAAAACATTCCCTGCGATGAGCTAATAATCAATTCACCATATAAGCATATCGGAATTTTTTTATTATTACTGAACCGTTTATCTGGCCCACCGTTTTTATTTGGATGTTCCCAAGTTGAATCAATAATTTTTGCATCTGAAGGAGGATTTTCTTCAATAAATCTTATCGTATCTACATTAACCGTCAAATCAACATATTCGACAAATCCAATCCCTGTTTTACCATAAACTAGAATTCCATCTGGCATCATGTACAACGTTTGCTCTCGAACCTTCATCGATGGAACATCTATGTTAGTTTTTACCCATGGCGGTTTACCTTCACCCAATTTAACCAATGTGCTATTTATCAATCTTGATGCGCCTGCATTTTGTTTTGCTTCTGTTACATTTCTAACTTCTTTTGAATCAATTTTCGCCCAGATTTTTTTACATAAAACCAAATCATTAAATGCATCAATGATTTTTACAAAATGGCCGGCTTTTTCGTCCTCAAAATCATATATAAGCTGAACCGTTCTGCGCTTAGTTTCCCAAAAGGCAATTCCAATAAATAAAACGACTCCAAGAATTCCAATCTTTACCGCAATATTGGGGTCGTATTTAATTAACACACATACTGAAATCAAAAACATAATACCAAACATATAATCAATTCTTACAGATTTATAAGATCGATTAAGCTTCTCTAACATTTCTTTATGAGAAGAAGGTATTAAGTTTTTAGCAATTGCCGTTTCATATCTTGTTATAGTCTCATCATGAGCAATCACCTCTCCCGTTGGTTGCCCTTGTGCTTTCTCCTCTGAAATATTTCCTAATTCCTGCCTATAATAGAGGCCATATCTACCAGCATGCACATAACTTTTACCATTTGGACGCACACCGACCCTAAATCCCTTAATACCTAGAGAGGTTCCAACCCCGCTTTTTGACAAATTAAATCGAATAGGCCCAAGTTTCAATGATTTTCTTAAATACCAAGGCATATAATCTCACTTTTTGTAATTAACCTAAATTTATATTCTTCAGAGTTCTTCCCAGAAATTATGCAAAACAATAATATTTTGATGATATCAAAGCATTTCACAAAATAATATAATAAATTTTATTGCCAAAGTCGAAAATTTATAAAAAATATGCGGATCACAGTAAATATAAATCAATATAAATCAATAAAAATAAACGACAATCCCTTTATTTTGCTCACAGCCTACGCGCATGACCCTTCTCCAACAATAAATTATTCAAATAAATTGAGTTCATTGGGTTGGTTGTGTTGTCTTGTGGAATAAAAACATCGGCGAGGTAACGGTCGTATTTGTCGGAGCGCGAAGAACGAAGAATAATGAGCGACGCTTCCTTAAGAAGCGAACGGACAAAGTTTTTGACCTCATCCCCCTCTTTGGTCCCGACCTCGGGGCAATCGATATCACGCAGGCGCAGGATTTGCCGATTCCAGATGTCGAATCCCTGGTCGATGCGTACCTTAAGCGTGTCGCCGTCGACCACTTTCTCTATATAGGCGCGGTAGGTGAAAAGATCTTTGGTAGTGCGCTCGCCGGAAGCGAATGTGTATTGGCCGTCTTTCCAACGCGATTCTACCACTGTTTGATCAGAAAACTTTGCCGCCACACGCGCGTCGATATCTTTAAAAACGCCAAATCCTAAGTCCAATAATAATTCCCGGCCTTCGGGATTGTCACCCAATACCGGACGCGACACAAATCGATACGTGTACAATTGACCGCATAAAGGCGTCAAAAGCGCATTCGTAGGCGCTGAATCTTTTTCAGTTTCCGTCGAGAATTTACGTATTTTGACACGCGTATGCAGTTCTTCGGCTGACCAGCCATTACGCCCCGCTTGCTCTTCGATCAACAAACGCTCACGGTCGTCGGGAATGGCGATCAACTTGCGGTAATGACTCCAAGTGAATAGTCGCCGGCGGGCGACTATTTGAGAACTGGAATATTTTTCAGCGAATTGCACACAACGATGAAGCGTTGAACGGTCGATCTTTAAATCACCGGAGAGGCGCCTGACCAAGTCCGTTCCGTAATCGGCGCGGGCTTTATTTTGTTTGATATGGATGCGGATAAGATTTCCGGTTTCCCAATACGTGCGCACACGTTCGGCTTCAATGCGCGCTTGTCCGTCGAGAAGAGTTTTTTTGATCTGTTTTAAAAGGGGTTGATACCCGTGGATTTTATTGCTGAATTCTTGCGGTGGATGGGCCGTCATAATTTGATATAGGGCACGGGCATGCCTGTAGGGAACAGACATGTCTGTTCCCTACACGGGTAATTCTAACCGTGGAAACAATGCCTCGTGCGTTTCTAATTTCGTTCCGGGCTTTAATTCGCCCCATTGCGCGCTCGTGCCTTTGGCACCAAGGATTTCTAAAACTTTATTGGTTTTTTCTGGCATGACGCTGGATAAATGAAGAGCAGCGATTCTAAGGCTTTCCGACGCTGTGTAAAGGATTGTTCCGGCGGCTGGCAAATTTTCTTTAGCGACCTTCCAAGGCGCTTGCCTTTCCAAATATTTATTCACAAATCCGACGAGCTTTAATGTTTCATCAATCGCTTCATGGATTTTCATGTCGACGATTAATTGATTAACCTTCGATTTTAAATTAACCGCGATATTCTGGACTTCTTTTTCGGCTTCGGTGACATTTCCTGGTTCGGGAACACGGCCGTCAAAGTATTTTCCAATTAAGCCACTGACTCGATTTAACAAATTACCAAAATCATTCGCCAAATCATTGTTGTAACGTTTGATAAATGATTCGATTGTAAAATTCGCATCTTGTCCTAAAATCATTTCGCGCATTAAATAATAACGTACCGGATCGACGCCGTATTGATCAATGAGATCAAGCGGATTCACAATATTACCTAAAGACTTACTCATTTTAGTATCACCGGTCAACCACCAACCGTGAGCAAAAATGGTTTTCGGAAGAGGAAGCCCGACGGAGAAAAGCATAGTCGGCCAATAAACGCTATGCGTCGTCAGAATATCTTTACCGATCAAATGAATATCCGCCGGCCACCATTGTTTAAATTTATTCTCGTCGGAACCATATCCCGGGACAGACACATAATTCAATAAAGCATCGAACCAAACATACGTGACATAATCGGTATCAAATGGAAGATCAATTCCCCAACTCATGCGGGATTTTGGACGGGAAATACATAAGTCATTCAGCGGCTGGCGAAGAAATCCAAGGATTTCATTTTTGCGGTGTTCAGGTTGAATAAAATCAGGATGATCATTAATATATTTGATCAATTGTTCCTGATATTTCCCCATGCGGAAGAAATAATTTTTTTCTTTGATCTTTTTGACGTCTCGAAACTGTCCGGAATCTTTTTCGGTTTCCGTAATAAACCGCTCTTCGGAAACCGAGTACCAGCCCTCATACTCGTCGATGTAAATATCGCCTTTGGCATAAACCTCTTCTAAAACTTTTTGGACAATCTTGGTGTGACGTTTTTCTGTGGTGCGGATAAAATCATCATATTTGATGCCGAGCTTTTCCCATAATTGCAAAAAACGCGGAGCCAAATCATCGCAATGCTCTTGAGGTGGCATGCCGCGTTTCTCAGCAGCCTGCTGAACTTTTTGTCCGTGCTCATCGAGCCCGGTCAGGAAAAAAACTTTTTCATTATTCGCGCGGTGAAAACGCGCAATGACATCCGCGAGTATGGTGGTATAGGCATGTCCGATGTGCGGCTTATCATTGACATAATAGATGGGAGTTGTGATGTAAAAACCTTTATGGTCCATAATAACTTAATCTAACATCAGTTGAAATTTCGAAATAGGAAATGCTAATTTCGAAACAAATCAGAAATTCGAATTTCTAATTACCAAATAGTTTTAAATATTTGAATTTCTAATTTCGAATTTGTTTTGAGATTCGGTTTTCGATATTCGAGATTCATCTAAATTATCGCTTTGGAATTTCGGTCTTAACGATATTTCCTTCTTCCATTTCCACACTCACCAATCGTTTCAAAATATTCACGTCGATGACTTTTCCTTTGGCGTCTTTGACACTAAATTTGTCGCCGATGCGCGGAAGATCTTTAGAAAATTCTTTATAAACCTGAAATTCATACGCCATACAGCATTTAATACGACCGCAAACTCCGGAAATTCTCGTCGGATTTAACGGTAATCCTTGCTCTTTGGCCATCTTTATAGAAAGCGGATGAAATGCTTTCATATAAGAAGAACAGCATAATTCACGTCCGCATACGCCGTATCCGCCGACGATCTTCGCTTTATCACGAACACCAATTTGTTTCAGTTCAATACGAACGCGAAATACTTTAGCTAAATCTTTGACCAACGAACGGAAATCCACCCGGCCTTCGGCGGTGAAAAAGAAAAGAATTTTACTGCAGTCAAAAGTATATTCAATCTTGGTAATGCGCATATCCAATTTTCGTTCGGTGATTTTGCGGCTGCATATATTCAACGCATCTTTAGATTTTTCTCTATTATTTTCAATTTGCTTCAAATCTCCCTGCGTCACTTTACGGATAATCTTTCCTTTAGCGCTTTCTGTCTTTCCTTTACAAGCTGTATTCACGTCTGAGACAATCACTCCATATTCGAGCGACCCTTCCGTTTCGACAATCACGGTATCGCTGCGGTTGGCGTCTATATCATTCAAATCAAAAAAGCCCACGGGACGATACTCTCCCAGCTGGACTTGAATTAATTTACCCATTTAATTTCTCCTTTATGATCAATAACGGAACTTTGATATTCAAATTTTCCGTTAACAATTTTTGAGCCTGAATAATTGAATCGTAAATTTCTTTTAAATATTCAAAACTGTACTTTTGCGCGAATCGGTTTAAATCTTCAGCCCGGTCTAAATGGATTAATTGATCCTGACTAACACCGGATTGAATAAGAATCGCATCCCTCACC
>JAGOSC010000110.1 GCA_018062515.1 Candidatus Omnitrophota bacterium | reverse complement strand
GATTTTTTGTACACCGTCCGGCTTGGCACAAGGAGCTAGATGACATTAAGTTGGAGATGAGGAGAAATCGCGATTATAGCATTCTATGGAATAGCTCCGAAGAAAGAATACCGGTAATTCACTCTGAAGAAGCGGAGCGTGCCGTAGAGGAAGTGGCCGGAGAAGTTTTATCTTCTGTGCTTTCTCCGCTTGCGTATCGTATTCCACTTTTTGTTAGAATCGATGGGAGTAAAGACAAAATTAACTCACATCTCGATTCGGCAATTCCGGAATTAAGGGGCGCGGTTTATTCGGTTCGAATCAAGCCAAGAGTGGATTTTAGTCTAACCAACCCAGTATCCTTGGAAGTAAAGCTTTCGAACGGAAGTGAAATTGCAAGATTTGTATTGAGAATTAGGGAGACTGAAATTTCAACTCCGTTTTTCAAAAACATCTCAATCGCCGGGGGCTATTCATTCAAAAATAACGGCTGGTACGCGCAATTTAAAGGCAAAGTCCCAATTCCTTGGTAGTTTTATTCCCGTCATTTTGGCGGGATTTTTAATTGACAATAAAATATATTTATGCATAATCTTAATCGTTGGCGAGCGGTTAAGATCTTCTGCGGCGTCAAAGGGAACTGCGAGTTCCCGATGAGGCTGGCTCGAGTAATGCCGGTCGCCACGGCCGTTAGCCGGGGAGGGGATTAGCTACCCCAAAACTCCCCACAATTGCAACTAGCGTGATTCATTCGGCCTGCGATCGCAGGGGTGAATGAGCGCCAGGGTCTTGAGAGCCACTTCTACCCGGAACCAAAAGAACGGTGGCATCCCGTCCCCTCCCGTCAAGCTTCACGCTGACCTTGGAGGGGCATTTTTTTATTCTTATTCGCCCGAGAGGGCGTTTTTGTTTATACTAAAAAATCATATGAAGCTAGAAGATATATATAAAAAGTTTACCCCCACACCTATTGGAAAATGGCTGAGTTTTTGCACCTCAAATAAAAACCTTGGTTGGGCAATGTGTCCATAACATGATTTATACAAAAATAAATAAAAACAATTTTTCCAAAAGGTGTGGGGGCATGCCGGAAACTCCGGGAGTTTATATTATGAAGGATTCCAAAAAATCCGTGCTCTATGTGGGCAAGGCGGTTAATTTAAAGCGCCGCGTCTCCAGCTATTTTCAGAGACCGCACGACTATCGAATTTCCAAAATGGTTAGCTTGGTGAGAGATATCGAAATTAAAAACACCGACACTGCGATAGAGGCGTTGATTTTAGAATCTAAATTAATAAAAAAGTATTTACCACCATACAATGTTTTAGAAAAAGATGACAAAAGCTTTTTATACGTTGAAATTACCAAAGAAAAATTTCCAAGGGTTTTGCTCACGCGCGGCAAAGATTTAAAAACTCCTAGCAAGGGCTTAAAGATTGCCAAACAGTTTGGTCCATTTACATCCTCGTCTAGTCTTAAAGAAGCCTTAAAAATTTTGCGAAAAATTTTCCCATGGAGTGTCCATTCTCCCGAGTCTCTAAAGTTGAAAGTTATAAGTCATAAGTTGCATTCCACGCGCGCAT
This sequence comes from Candidatus Omnitrophota bacterium, assembly GCA_018062515.1. GTDB lineage: Bacteria > Omnitrophota > Gorgyraeia > Zapsychrales > Zapsychraceae > JAGOSC01. The sequence continues at coordinate 2,421 of JAGOSC010000110.1, read as the reverse complement.
GTTTTGAATACGAACTAGGACTTTGCCCTGGGGTTTGCATTAGTGCAATAACGCCAAAAGAATATAAAAAGAATATATCGCGACTAATCATGTTTTTCGAAGGAAAAAAGGCCACGATAATCAGGTCGCTAAAAAAGGAAATGTCTGCAGAATCCAAAAAAGCCGAATTTGAAAAAGCCGAGAAACTTAAACGACAAATTTTTGCCCTGAATCATATTCATGAAGTCGCCTTGATTAAAGAAGATTATTTAGATGGAGACAGTGTCCAATCTAAGATGAGAATCGAAGGATATGATATTTCCAACATCTCCGGAACATCAGCAGTGGGTTCAATGGTTGTTTTTGTGGATGGCGTGCCGGCTAAAGAGCAATACAAAAAATTTAGAATACGAACCATAGATACGCCAAACGATACCGGCATGCTTCGAGAGGTTATCGATAGGCGCTTAAGCCATCCCGAATGGCCACTTCCGGATATTCTTTTGATTGATGGAGGAGCTCCGCAGGTTAATGCAGTTATGGATGTTTTGGAGTCAAAATCTTTAAGGCTTAGAGTGTTGGGATTAGCCAAGGGTCCGGAACGCAAGAATAATGATGTGATTGGTGTTTTGCCCAAAGGGGTCGATATTAAGACGTTAATCCAGATTCGGGACGAAGCGCATCGTTTTGCAGTTAGCTATCACCGCAAGCTCCGATATGCTAAAATGATGGAAAGGTAAAATCATAATAAATAAATGGAACAAATTCATACAAGCGAGCAGGGTAAGCCCGTAGCTCACAAAACTGATCCAAAAGACTTCTTTTTGCATCTCTTTACTATGGGACTGATGTATTTTTCGGTCGGCAATTTTTTGTCACTGTCCTTCGAAATAATTAACAGAGTTTTTCCGGACACCATAAATACTTATGGATATTATTCATCAGGTTTTAGTTCCGGGATGAAGTTTTCAATCGCCAGTTTAGTAGTGCTTTTCCCATTGTACTTATATCTCAATAATTTTTTGCATAAGCAATATGAAAAACAGCCAGAGAAGAAGGAGGCGAAGATTCGTAAATGGTTGATTTATTTTACTCTTTTTGTTTCGGCTATAACCTTAGTAGGAGATTTAGTTTACGGAGTTTATTCGTTACTGGACGGCGAACTTTCCGCGAGATTTTGGAGTAAGGAAATAATAGTATTACTAACGGCCGCTGCTGTTTTCTATTATTATTTACATGATATTAAAAAAGGCGATCAAGTTAAGACAATATAACAATAATGAAGTTTTTTAATTATTTAGTAATCGCTGTTGTGCTTGGAGTGGTTGTTTTTGGATTCACGATGATTGGAACCCCGGGACATGCGCGAAAGTTAAGATTCGACGAGGCGCGTATAAATAATTTGCAGAACATTCAAAATGAAGTCATTTATTATTGGCAGAAGTCACAAAAGTTGCCAGAGACTATTTCAGCGCTTGGCGGGGCATCCAGATATGGACAGGTGTTCACAGTTCCGGTTGATCCGGCTACTGGAAAGGAATATGTTTATAAAGTTAATGGACCGGAAGAATTTATGCTTTGCGCCACTTTTGATTTAAGCAGCGAGGACCCTTGGGCAGCCGATAGAACCGTTCCAAAAAGCGGCTATGAATATGAATCTTGGGATCATGATGCTGGCAGTCAGTGTTTCACTCGAAGGATAAACAAAGAATTATATAAGCCAATAACTAGTCCCGAAATTATTCCACCCGGCAAATACTAAGTTAAAAAAATCCCCGAAAGGGGATTTTGAATTATTATAAGAAAAACCCCCAGCTTTAGCTGGGGTGTACGTTTGAAGGCGACGCCGTATACTGAAGCCGCCCGGCAGGGCGGCTTCAGTAGCACGCAGACAAATGAATAAGTACAAGCGTACCATACGAACATTATCACATTGTTTTTATGATTTGAAATACCATTTGGTATGGACACCTAAGTACAGAGGAAAGATTCTGGATAACGAGAAGATAAAACAAGAGCTACGACGAATATTCGAATCAATATGCAAATGGAAACATTGGGAAATTATTGAATTGAATATCCAATCAGATCATATCCACTTATGTCTTCTGGCTACGCCAAGAGACTCTGTATCTTATGCCATGCAGATGCTCAAAGGGAAATCATCCGCATGGATGAAGAAAAAGATAAAAAGAACGCATGGACTATACGAAAAAGAGTCTCTATGGGCGAGAGGATATTTTGTATCTACTATCGGAATCGATGAATATATCATCCGTAGATATGTCCAGCATCAGTACAAACACAATCAAGTCGAACAACCGTCATTGTTCGAAAAACTAATTAAATAGCTACAGTCGCCTTGCCGGCATAGCCGGCAAAAAGCCCACCCGTTTGGGGTGGGCCAAAGCCACCGGACCTCAGTCCGGTGGTCGTTTACTT
>JAGOSC010000008.1 GCA_018062515.1 Candidatus Omnitrophota bacterium | reverse complement strand
ATTTTATGGATCGCGGTTTGACTGGTCAGGCCGCTCCGGATTTTACTCTCAATACAACCGAAAATAATAATGTTAATTTCACGCAGTATCGTAATGGACAGAAGGCTATTGTGTTTTTCTGGGCGACGTGGTGTCCACATTGCCGTACACAGTTAAAAGGTCTAAACGAAAAAAAAGATCAATTAGCGAAGGAAAATATTAAACTAGTTTTAATAAGTGTGGGCGAAGACAAAAAACAAGTTGAAAATCATTTGAACAAAAATAAGATTGATATGGAGTCATTCTTAGATGAACAAGGACAGTTGGAATCCAAGTATCAACTTGTCGGTGTTCCCACGCTTTATTTTATCACCGAAGAAGGAAAAGTAGGAGCGGTCGGGCATACCTTACCCGACGATTACCAAGCGCTTTTAACAACGAAATAATTTATTAAGAAGCTGTCAACAATGAAAAGGAGAACAAAAATGAATAAGTTAAAAATCTTAATTTTAGTCGCTATTTTAGGGCTATCGTTCAACACGGTCAGTTATTCGCAAGAAGCTGCAGCTCCAGTTGCGCCGGCCGCTCAAGCCGTAAGTTATGAAATCGATGCGGTGCATTCTACGCTCGGTTTTACTGTCAAGCACATGGCCGTTGGAACAACCCGCGGAAGCTTTTCCGACTACAAAGGAACGGTTGTGTTTGATCCGAATGATTTCAGCACTTTCCAAGCCGATGTTACGATCAACGCCGCTAGTATCGACACTAATAATGAAGGCCGAGATAAACATTTAAAGGGAGCGGATTTTTTTGACGCAGAAAAGTTCCCGGAAATTACGTTTAAAAGCACCCGCCTCGAGAAAAATGGAGCAGGCGCTGTCATCGTCGGTAATTTGACGATGAAAGGTGTTACGAAGGAAATAACGATTCCTGTTCAGATTACCGGACCTATCGCCAGTCCACATGGCGCAAATGTCATTGGTCTTGAAGGGCAAGTTCAGGTCAATCGGCAAGATTATGGAATTAGTTTTAGTAAAGCTTTGGATAATGGCGGTTTAATGGTTGGCGATAACGTCAATATTATTATCGAAATTGAAGCTGGTCATAAAAGCTAAGATTAAAAATTAATCTGCCCCAACTTTGGAAATTATGTATAATACTTTCCGAAGTTGGGGTTTTTTTGGTTCGACTCCCTTCGGTCGCTCACCATTGGTAATAAGACGAACCATCCTGAGCGAGCGAACGCAAATGAGCGAGTCGAAGGATCAAACATTACCTATGACCATGAAACAAAAAATTTTTATCGTTTTCCTTTCTATAATCCTGTCCGCACACAGCGCTTGGGCGAAAACCGAGAAGTATTCCTTTAACCAAGAACATTCCAGCCTAAAAGGTTCAATCACATATTCTTTAATCGGAACATATCAGCCTGAATTTCAGGAATTTGAAGGCGCCTTAAATTTTGATGAAGAAAATATCAAAAATAGTTCCGTTTCCATGAAGATTAAGACAGCTAGTATCCATTCAAAATATCCAGTCTTAGACCGAATCGTTCGTTCCACGCGTCTTTTGAATGCTCAAGAATATCCCTACATAACATTTAACAGTAAATCGATCCGACGTGAGAAATCTTCTTATGTTGTCAGCGGGACGGTTAAATTACGGGATGTGACAAAAGATTTTACGTTTGTTTTTAATTTTGAAAATCCTGCCATGGAAGGGAAAAAGAAAGTATTAAAAGCCAAAGGACAATGGACGATCAATCGTAAAGATTTTGATATTATTTGGAATGAATGGTTGGATCACGGCGGAATCATCGTCGGTGATGACATTAATGTTGTTTGGGAAATCAAAGCATTTAAAGAGTGAAACAGGGTGTTTGGATAAAAAAGGAGAAAACAATATGCAAAAGTTTGCTCGCGGTATTTTCGTTCTTGCTTTTTTGTTAATGAGCGCACGCGTATACGCCGCCGGACAGTGGGAACTAGGAAGTGAGTTGTCCTGGATCAAATATGAAGAACCAGATGTTATGGAGCAAAAAGGATTAATGTACGGTGTATTTACTGGATACACCTATCGGCCGCATGAGAATGGTAAAGTCAGTTCTTTTTCTGAATTGTTCAGCAACGGAAATTCCTTAAACATGTTTGCCGTCGATGCCCGCCTGGGTTTTGGACAAGTCGATTATACATCCAATTCATACGGCTCTCTCGATGATATAGATGACATCATTTTTGAGGTAAGAGGCAGGACCGGATACGATTTTCCGGTAGCGGAAGATTCCCGCATTACACCTTTTGTCGGATTTGGTTACCGTTATTTAAATGATGATTCATCAGGAATGGTGACTACGACGGGACTGTCCGGATATGAACGAGAGGCAAATTACTTTTATATTCCCATTGGGGTTGAGGCTTCTACGGCATTAGAAAATGATTGGTCATTAGGTGCTAGTCTTGAATATGATATTTTTATCGCTGGAAGACAGAAAACTCATTTGGATACTCTCGCCGAAAATGAACAGGATAAAGGATATGGGGTAAGAGGCTCAGTCAGGGCTTCTAAAAAATTGGAAAACATCAATGTTTTTGTCGAACCTTATGTCCGTTACTGGAACGTGGATGATTCGGATTCGGTCCCGGTGATATATAATGGTCTTCCCTACTCAGGACAAGAACCTGAAAATAATTCGCTGGAAACCGGAGTTCGCGTCGGATTTATTTTCTAATATGTCCGGTAAGTTCCTGTCTTATATTGATCCATTATTTGCCAATAAAACTGCCCATCGTATTTTTATGGGCGGTTTTATTTTTCTATGCCTTCTGCATTTATTTTCTCAACGGCCTTTGTGGCTGGATGAGAATTTTGTATATCAGAATATTATTCAGTCCACTTCCGTACAATTATTCGGCCCGCTGGATACTTCGCAAGCCTTTCCGAGAGTGCATTTGTGCATGGTCAAATGGTTTAGTTTTTTGTTTGATAATCATGTCGTGGCTTTGCGTTTCTTTTCATTTGTGTTTATGACGGCGGCTTTTCTCGTTTGGAAAAGAATTTATTTCTCACAGATCAAGGAAAATCAAACGCTGGTTGGACTGCTTTTATTCTCTTGGGTTAGCAGTTACTGGTTGGTTTATTATTCGGCGGAATTGAAACCGTATTCGATGGATGTTTTGACCGTCGGGCTATACACGCTTTTTTTTTATTTTCAGAATCAATTCAAAGATCAAGCGCCTAGCCGTTTATTGTGGATTAGCTCAGCTTTCATTCCTTTTTTAATTTTCTTTAGTTATGCCAGTATTTTTGTTTTATGGATAGGTGTATATAATTTCTTACATTTGGCTTTCCGAAATAAGAAACTGATTGGTGTTTTGATCCTGCACGGATTTATTTCCTTAGTCTGTCTTATTTTATTCTATTGGTTTGATATACGGCATTCATCGTCGGGTACCATGTCTAATTATTGGGAAAGTTATTTTTTATGCACGGAATCAGCCAAATGTTTTTTTGGGACGTTCGGTGAGGGAGTAAAACGTTATGCCGTATTCTGGTGGGGAACGCAAAAGTTTTTCCGTCGGGCAGCGGTGATTTTTATTCCCTTATTTTTATATGGGCTTGTCCGCTGGGGGGCAGGCAGTTTTAAAAAGGAAAATTTTAAGATTGTATCGCTAGAATCTCTGAGCTTTGTTTTATTTATCGAATTTATTATTCTAGGACTTCTGCATAAATATCCATTTACCGGACAACGCATCACGCTTTTCTACGCCCCGTTTGTGTTTTACTTAATCATAAAGACATTAATCGAAGCCAGACGGATCAAATTTTTGGGTAATATTTTATATTCTTATTATATTGTATTCTGCTGTGCCAGTTTGACAGTATCCACTTGGATGTACGCACGTTTATATCAATGACAAATACTCAAAATGAATATTCAATCGGTTTAGATTCCTGGATTATTCGGGATGGGAATTATGAAGAATTTGAGGCGGGAAAAGATTATGATTTTGCCGTCGAATTTTATTCAAAGCGCATAGAGAAATCGGAAAAAACTGAAATTATGTGCTCACATCTTTTTTCCGGCCTCAATCGAATCCAAGCCAAAGTCGTCTTCGTAGGATCAGAATGCTGGATTATTGATCTGGGATTTTTGGCTTATACTAAAATGGAAAATAAAAATGGATTTCAAGTCGGTGATTTTATAGAAATGGAGGCTTATTTAGGAATAGATCCATTTTATTATTTTGAAGAATTGAATGCGATTAAAGATATTCCGCCAATGATATACCATTGGCGTTTAAATCAAATTTTATTAGATACAACTCCCTGGATAACCAAGAAAAATAAAAGAGGGGAATCGGTACGGATTAGAAATATGTCCGAATCATCGTCGGAATCTGTTCATCAAACCAATTCATGGGACGATGACGATGGCAGCGCGGCGTATATTTTAGACGTCAAGCTGCTCGCGAAAGAACCGATTCTCCGACGAGAATAGTGAGATCATATGAACAGTTTATGGAAAGACAGTGAAGCAAAGAATTTTGGTCTGGATGACTTAGGTCAACGCGTTTATACCTCGCAGTTGTTGGGACGTGAACCATCCTTAGTGTTGCACGGCGGCGGTAATACATCCGTTAAGTCGTCGGTAAAAAATATTTTAGGTGACCGCGATTACGTTTTATATGTGAAGGGCAGTGGTTGGGATTTAGCGACGATTAAGAGAGAAGGGTTTGCACCGGTGCGTATGGATGCATTAATCAAAATGGCCGGCCTGGATGAACTCGATGACACGCAGATGGTCCGCGAACAGCGAACGGCTCTAACCGATCCTTATGCCCCGAATCCGTCGGTGGAAGCAATTCTTCATGCGATTATTCCCTTTAAATTTGTTGATCATACCCACGCGGATGCGGTTGTCACGTTAACCAACACACCGAACGGCGAACAATTGATTAAGGAAATTTACGGTCCTAATGTTCTCATCGTTCCGTATGTCATGCCGGGATTTATTTTAGCGAAAGAGATTTACCGCATGACACGCAGCCTCAATTGGTCGAAATGTGAGGGAATGATTCTCCTTCATCATGGCGTTTTTTCTTTTGATCAGGATGCGCGGAAAAGTTATGAAAAAATGCTTAAACTTGTCAGTAAATCCGAGAATTATATTCAGCGTCATGTCAAGAAAGTGGCTTATACAAAAAAAGAAAGTCCTGTTGATTTAGTTAAATTAGCTAATCTTCGTCGATGTGTGAGTCAGCAAAGAGGTTGTTCCGTCTTGGTAAAATTGGATCATTCCGTAGAGCAGCGTCAATTCTCTGATTGCCCCGATGTGAGAATTATTTCTCAAAAAGGCCCGCTTACGCCGGACCATATTATCCGTACCAAAAGAATACCAGTTGTGATTTCGACGGATGAACAAAAGGATATTGAGAAGTTTACGGATGAATATAAGAAATATTTTAAAAAATATGGTCATGCTCAATTAAAGTGTTTAGATACAGCTCCGCGCTGGGGCATATGGCCGTCCGTCGGAACATTAGCCTTTGGTACGTCATTGGAAGAAGTTAGAATTATCGAAGATATTAAACGTCATACGACGAAGGCGATAAGCAACGCTGAAAGTCTCGGCGGATGGCGAGCGCTTAGTCCTAAAGATTTGTTCGACATGGAATATTGGGTATTGGAACAGGCCAAGTTGTCCAAGTCTTCAAAGTCACCATTATTTCAGGGCAAAATTGTTTTAGTCACCGGTGCGGCCAGCGGTATTGGCCGGGCGTGTGTCGAACAATTTGTTCAGGAAGGAGCCGTTGTCGCGGCCTTAGATATTGATCTACATTTAAAAACGGTGTTCAATCGACGAGAAATTCTTAATTTGGTTGTCGATGTCACCGATGAACTTGCCTTACAAAAAGCGATAGAAGAGACTGTATTAACATTCGGCGGTTTGGATATTATCGTCAGCAATGCGGGTATATTTCCTGCCAGCGAGCGAATTAATCAATTAAACAAAAAGACTTGGGATAAAAGTCTCGATGTGAACTTATCGAGTCATCAATGGCTCATCAAACATAGCATCAAATTCTTGGAAAAGGGAATTGATCCGACCATCATCATTATTGCGTCTAAGAATGTAGCCGCGCCCGGCCCAGGTGTATCCGCGTATTCTGTACCTAAAGCGGGGTTGACTCAATTAGCGCGAGTTGCTGCTTTGGAATTAGCGGCTGATAAAATTCGCGTCAACGTTGTTCATCCCAACGCTGTTTTTGATACGGCTATCTGGACCGACGAGGTTCTTAACAAACGCGCTAAAAGTTATGGTATTACTGTCGAGGAATATAAAACAAATAATTTACTGAAGACTGAAATTACCTCCCGGGACGTCGCTCGTCTGGTTACCACGATGGCAGGTCCCGTTTTTTCAAAAACAACCGGCGCTCAGATTCCTATAGACGGTGGGAATGAACGGGTGATTTAACACATATTTTCAGCACCCTTCGCGGGGACAATATGAAGGATTTATTCAACCGTGGGGTTAAATGATTTTATATTATGAGGTTTTATAGATGGACGAAATAAGCAGAAAATCAGAAATGGTTTTATATAAGACCGAGGATGGAGAAGTAAAGCTGGAAGTCCGTCTTGAAAATGAAAATATGTGGCTTACGCAAGCGGCAATGGCAGAGCTTTTTCAGACGACACCGCAAAATATGACGATTCATTTAAAAGCTATTTATTCAGAAGGGGAGTTGAGTGAGGGGGCAACTTGTAAAGATTCCTTACAAGTTCAAAAAGAAGGAAAACGACAGGTCAGCCGTGCACGTAAGTTTTATAATTTGCAGGCCATTATTGCTGTTGGGTATCGAGTTAATTCCGTTCGTGGCACACAGTTTCGGCAGTGGGCGACACAACGGCTTAATGAGTATTTGGTTAAAGGTTTTACCATGGATGATGAGCGCCTCAAGGAAGGGGCGAATATTGGTTCTGATTATTTTGATGAAATCCTCGAACGTATCAGGGACATACGATCAAGTGAGAAACGTTTTTATCAGAAAATACGGGATATTTATAAATTGGCGGTTGACTATGATCCTAAAGCCGAGGAAACGCTGGAATTTTTCAGAATTGTTCAGAATAAACTGCATTTTGCTATTTCAGGAAAGACAGCCGCTGAGTTGATTGCCGAACGCGCTGATGCTTCAAAGACCAATATGGGGCTTACGTCATGGAAAGGATCTAAAGTCCGTCCAACAGATGTGACGATTGCCAAGAATTATCTTAACGCTCAGGAAATCGAAGGGCTTAATCGCATTGTGACCATGTATTTGGATTATGCTGAAGATCAGGCCAAGCGTCATAAACAAATATTTATGCGGGACTGGCGGCAAAAGCTGGATGCATTTCTTAAGTTTAACGAGCGTGATATCTTAAATAATTCCGGAAAGGTTGCTAAAGAAGTTGCTGATCATTTAGCCTTGGAACAGTATGAACGGCTTAACACAAAACGATTGAAGAAAGAAGAAAAAGTGGAAATGTTGGCGGATGACGCTGAATTTAAGAAAATTGAAGAAAAGATAAAGAAATCTATGAAGAAGAAAAGGTCGTAAAAAGAGTATAGATAGGCAAAAGTTTAATTAAATCCGTACAGCGTCGAGGATTTCGCACGTCGGATAGGATTTGTTCAGTGTGTAAAAATGCAGGCCCGGCGCTCCTCCGGCGAGAAGTTCATCGCATTGTTTGATGCAAAAATCAATTCCCGCGTTAAGTATGCTGTCTTTATCATCAGCGATGGGCGCGAAGATTTCTTTTACTTCGGGTGTAATCGTTGCTCCGCATAAAGATGTAAATCGGACGAGCGCGTTATAATCGGTGATGGGAATAATACCCGGAATAACCCGATTAGTAATCCCGCGTTTCCGCAATCGTTGTACATAATCAAAATAATCCTGATTATTAAAGAAAAGCTGAGTAATAATCAAGTCCGCCCCGGCGTCGATTTTCATTTTTAAAAAGTCCGCGTCTTTTTCCCGATCAGGACATAAGACATGCCCTTCCGGAAATCCGGCCACGGCGATTCCAAATGTTTCATTGAATTCATCCCGAATAAACTGGGCTAGTTCACTGCTATAACGAAAATTCTTATCCGTCGGTGTCCAATTTTTATTATCAACCGGCGGGTCGCCTCGCAATGCTAGAATATTACGAATGCCGCGCGATTGAACATCTTCCATAATATTGCGGATATCGTCTTTGGTGTTCATCACACACGTTAAATGGGCCATGCCCACGATACTATGCGATTGTTCAATATGCTCGACGATATCAAAGGTTTTATCACGGCTTCCGCCGCCGGCTCCGTATGTACATGAAATAAAATCCGGGTTCATCTCGGCCAATTCTTCAATCGTCATTAATAAATTCTCGTAACCTTTGTCCGTTTTGGGGGGGAAAAGCTCAAACGAATAGGTATGACTTTTATGTTTAAATATGTCTTTAATTCTTTCCATAGATATTGGGATGTAATTTTGTTAGTATTGTTGGTTAGAGAACAGGTATGCCTGTTCCTTAACAATAAATATCATATGACAAGATCAAGATTTATCAAGTGAAAAAGCCCCATTAGATCAATCCAAAGGTAACCCGGACAAATTGAACTCACACACATTTTCATTCACACATTTAATTCAGAAATCAGTTAAAGAAGAAAATCCGGTAGGAAAAGTCATCTTAGCCATGCCCAGCGGTGAAGTTCACGACATTGGTAAAACGGTTATCAAAGCTCTTTTTAAGGCCAATCGTTTTGAGGTGATCGATTTAGGGATGATTACCTCCGCTAATGATTTGCTGCACGCGGTCGATCAACATAAAGCGAATATTGTGGGCATGAGCTGTATGCTCACATCTTCTTTGGGAGAAATACAAAATATCGCGCGCGCTTTCCAGACGAGCGGGTTAGATATTAATCTTTTGATCGGCGGGCCGGGCATGTCCCCGTCGATGATAGCTTATAGTGTGGCACCACTTTATACGCGCGGTTTAACGATGTATGTCCGCGATTTATATGCGTGCCATGAACTTTGTTGTACATTATTAAATTCCGAAACGAGAAAACTTCTCAAAGAATCTTTAAGCCTCGAATCTAAACAATTGGCCGCAATATTTATCCAGCAGCAAGCCGCTAAAAAATTATTACCCCTCGACGAAGCGAGAGAGCAGGGTCTGCATATTTCTTGGAATCAATCGGAAGCGGTCAAGCCCTCTTTTTTAGGGAATAGAATTTTTCAGGAATTTGACTTAAAAGATTTAACGGAATTAATCGATTGGATGACGATTTTTCTTGGCTTTGGATTAAAAGGCAAATATCCTCAAATATTTAAAGATCCTGATATCGGTCAAGACGCCAAACAGATTTTTGATGATGCTCAAAAATTGTTAGAGCGAATTTTAGAAAATAAATTATTAACCGCAAAGGCGGTCATTGGTTTTTACCCTGCTAACAGCGTCGGGGATGACATACACATATATAGTGAACAAGGAAGTCAAAAACATGTCCTTGATATTTTACATACGTTACGCCAGCAAGCCCATCATGAGGAAGGGAAACCATATTATGCGATATCGGATTTTATCGCGCCGAAAGAAATAGGAAGGACAGATTATATCGGCGCCTTTGCTCTTAGCTGCGGATTTGGGTTGGAAAAACTGGAAAAAGAATTCATCGCGGCCAATGACGATTATCATTTGATTATGGTTAAAGTTTTAGCGGACTGTTTAGCCGAAGCCTTTGCTGAACGCATGCATCAATTGGTCCGAAAAGAATATTGGGGTTATGCCCATGACGAAACGTTGATCAAAGAAGATATGTTCCGCTGTCTTTTTCAGGGAATACGCCCAGCGCCAGGTTATCCTGCGTGTCCCGAGCACAGCGAAAAAGAAATGTTATTTAAACTGTTGGATGTTAGAAAAAATATCGGCATCAACTTAAGTAAGTCATATGCAATGTCACCGGCGGCATCGATTTGCGGATTTTATTTTTCTCATCCGCAGTCCAAATATTTTTGGCTGGGGACGATTGGACGCGATCAGGTGGAAGATTATGCACGACGAAAAAATGTTGAAGTGGAGCAAGTTGAACAGCAATTGCTTATGCATTTGAATTATATAAAGAGGTAGGAATATTTTATGGATATAGCTTTAATCACTGGTGCGGGTGGTTTAATTGGTTCAGAAGCGGTTGAATTTTTCGCCGAGAAAGGATTTACCGTCGTTGGGATTGATAATGATATGCGCCGTTATTTTTTTGGAGCCGAAGCATCCACCACCTGGAATAATCAGCGCCTTCAGGAAAAGATTCCTGGATATATTCAAAAAAATATTGATATCCGCGATGTTCAGGATCTGGAGAAAGTATTTAAAGAATATAAAAAAGATATAAAGGTGATTATTCATACGGCAGCTCAGCCTTCGCATGATTGGGCTGCCAAAGAACCGTTCACCGACTTTAGCGTCAACGCTAACGGTACACTCAATTTGCTTGAATTAACCCGCCGGCATTGTCCTCAAGCTGTATTCGAATTTTGCAGTACGAATAAAGTTTATGGGGATAAGCCAAATGATTTGCCGTTGAATGAACTCGATACTCGATGGGAAATCAAAGCAGATCATAAATTTTACAATGGTATCGACGAGAGTATGAGTATTGATCAATCCAAACATTCCTTATTTGGAGCGTCCAAAGTCGCGGCCGATATTCTTGTTCAGGAGTATGGACGGTATTTTGATATGAAAACGGTATGTTTTCGCGGCGGATGCTTGACGGGGCCGAATCATTCCGGAGCGCAGCTTCACGGATTTTTGGCGTATTTAATGAAGTGTTGCGTAACGGGCGATAAATACACCATCTTCGGATATAAAGGAAAACAGGTTCGGGACAATATTCACAGTTATGATTTTATAAACGCGTTTTGGCATGTTTATCAAAATCCAAGAGTGGCGGAAGTTTATAATATGGGCGGAGGCCGACAGAATAGCTGTTCGGTTTTAGAAGCCATAAAGCTTTGCGAAGAAATTTCGAGCAAAAAAATGAACTATTCTCTTAGCGACCAGAACAGAAGCGGCGATCATATCTGGTACATCAGCCATTTGGGAAAATTTCAGGAGCATTACCCGCAGTGGCAGCAGAGGTTTAGCCTCAAAGACACGATTCAACAGATTTATGACAATAACGCAGAGAAATGGCATCGGTAAAAGCCTTGACAAAAAGAATTCTTAAGTTATCATGACAAACAAAAGAGAAACAATGAAAAATGAACGGGAGAATTTAGTCATGTTACCAATCCTTTTAATTGTATTAGGAGTTTTATCCAGAGTTTTTATGCACTTTTGGAACTTTACGCCCATTTTGGCTATAGCCCTTTTTGCCGGATTTTACCTTTCTCGTCGAAATGCTTTTATTGTTCCGTTGATTACGATGATTATTTCAGACGTGATCCTTGGTTTTCACGACACAATTTTCTTTACTTGGGGAACAATTCTTTTAATTTCCTGGATTGGCCTCAGACTACGTGAAAACAAAAGTGTTAAAACGGTCGCGTTTGCCTCCGTCGGATCAGCCATTATCTTTTTTATCATCACTAATTTTGCGGTGTGGTTGGTTTCCGGCATGTATCCCAAAAATTGGGCAGGATTGACGGAATGTTATATCGCCGCTATTCCTTATTTTCGTGGAACATTGTTAAGCACGATCATTTATACAGCCGTTTTATTCGGCGGATATGAATTCCTGGCTGCCCGACTCAAACATACACGGTTGGCTAAAGCTCTTTAAATTTAAAACTCTCTATTTTGATGGGAAATACGGTGAAATGCCGTAGCAGTCCCGCTGCTGTAACTTACGATAAAAGAATAAAAGCTCTTTTACGGAAGAAGCCAGAACACCACCAGAATAGTTTTTACAAGAACTGCGCAAGACAGTTGGCGTAAACATATACACGTAGGAACAAGAACACGGGTACATTCCTCATCGAGACATAATGTCTGATGAGGATTTTTTTTGGCCCTAACCAAGAAAGAACAATCATGAAAAAACATCTCTTTATTCTCATCTCCATTTTTAGTTTTTTAATCACTATAAACACAAACGCATCCGCCTTGTTCAGTGTCGATATGGATCCCATTATTGTGACGGCCAATCGTCATGAACAAGAAAGTCAGAAGGTGGCGGGAAACGTATCCGTTATTACCAAAGAGCAAATTGAAGATTCACACGCAAAATCAGTTCCGGAATTACTTCAGCAGGTTCAAGGCGTTTTTATTTATGATAACGGTACACTCCATTCCAGTACGGTTGATATTCGCGGCTTCGGAGACACGGCGGGACGAAATGTTTTGGTTTTGGTCGATGGTCGTCGGATAAATACGGCTGACAGCGGCCAGGCGGATTTAGTACAGATTCCCGTTGGAGCCATTGAGCGCATTGAAATTATCCGCGGAGGTGGTTCGGTGCTTTATGGTGATAATGCCGTCGGAGGAGTCATTAACATTATCACCAAAAAAGGCGAAGGTGACTTGTCGGGAAAAGCCGGTTATTTTGGGGGAAGTTATGGTTCCAGTGGTGAGCAGGTACAAGTTTCCGGAAGCGCCAAAGGGCTTTCTTATTATTTCTACAATCAGTATTTTGACAAGCGTGGTTACCGTGAAAATTCTGATGAACTTTATAAAGACTTCAATGGACGGTTGGATTATGAATTCAATGATCAATTCGGCGTGGGCCTTCAATACGGATATCATAAAGATTCTTATGAATTGCCAGGAGGACTTAACGAGACGGAAATTATTGCATTATCTCGTCGAGGTACACCGACAGACACCGTTGGAAGTCTAGCGAGGACCGAGGATCAATATGTACAATTGAATCTTGAAATTGATCCTCTCTCTGGCGATGATAACTTAGGATATTTTGTTATCGAGGGGACACATCGGGATAGGGATAATTTTGAACTTTTTAAATCTATTATGTGGGGAGATTATGGTGCCGATCGCGAGATAGAAACCAATGGTGTGGCCCTCAAATATATCTTTGATCGGGAAATTTATGATCGGGACGTCGATTTTATTTTAGGATTTGACAAGTACAACCACACCAGTGATATCTTAGGGAATAATAACAACACCGATGACCTTACTATTTCGAAAGATGAGTATGGTTACTTCGGAAATATGGAAGTTGAATTGATAGAAAGTTTGTTTTTCGTCGGAGGATCACGTTATCATAAAGCCGAATTTACTTTTGATGAACGA
The DNA here is from genome assembly GCA_018062515.1 of Candidatus Omnitrophota bacterium. GTDB lineage: Bacteria > Omnitrophota > Gorgyraeia > Zapsychrales > Zapsychraceae > JAGOSC01. The sequence continues at coordinate 42,204 of JAGOSC010000008.1, read as the reverse complement.
GGGAGTATTCCGAATTATGAAACAAAAAGCCCCGACGAATCTGTTTCTTCAGCTGGTTTAAAATATGAATATGCTAAAGGTAGTAACGTGTTTGCCAATTTTCAGCAGACATTTCGATTTTTGACTCCGAATGAATGGTATAGTACAGCTTTTTTTGGTTTCCCAGGAGGGCTAAATACCAGTCTTGAGCAGCAAAGAGGAAAACAATATGAAATTGGAGTCAAACATAATTTTAATGACCAGGTTGTCATGAGTGTGACGCCGTATTTGATGGAAACAGAAAATGAAATTTTTTACGATCCGGCGATTTTTTCTAACAGCAATTATGATCAAATCCGCCGGGTAGGGGTTGAGTATGGAGCGAAAGCTGATATCCTAAGTTTTCTCCAAGACTTACCTGTTCCTGAAAATTTGAATAAGCTTGAATATTTTATGAATTATACCTTCCAGGATCCGGAATTTACGGAAGGGTCCCACGACGGAAAACAGGTCCCATTTGTCCCCACTCATCAAGCGAATACAGGATTAGCTGTCCGCCTGTACGAACATTATCACGTTTTAATGACCGGACGTTATGTCGGCGATCGTTATGCTATTAACGATCCGGACAATTTGGTGCCTAAGGCTAAACCCTATTTTGTCACTGATTTGAAATTATCGTATGAGCGCAGAAATTTAGAATTATACGTGGCGATCAATAATTTGTTAGGTCGAAAATATAATACTTATGAATCGATGAATAGCACTTTAACTTCACGGGATGTTTTTCCTGCACCAGAACAGAATTTTATGGGCGGGGTTAATATCAAATTCTAAGATTGGAGAGTTGTGCCATCTGAGGAAATAATTTTAGGTATAGATTATTTTATTGATCAAGATGGACTGTTTGTCTTCACGCGTGAATACCATTTAAAGCGCGGTTATTGTTGTAAGAATAACTGTCTACATTGTCCATTTAATGCTGAACGAGTAAAACCGTTCTGTTCAGGGTAAAGTCATAACATATTTTTTCATTAAATTGTTCAATCATTGTACGGTCATATAAATAAAATTAGGACTAATCTGTAAATAGTTCAAATTAAATAACTTATGATCTTAGTTTTGGTCTACCCTTCCTTTATTTAGCTTGACATGATTGGGCTCCCATTTATAATATTGATGTTCACAAAATGAACGAAGTTTCATACCAACCCATAACTATTCCGCTTTGAGGCAGTATTGGACGAACGTGAATTTGAATTAGTCAATATCCTGGGACGCGAGCTCGGTTCCAATCAGCGCGACCTTTCGCGGCAAATGGAACTTTCACTGGGCATGATCAACATGCTGATTCGCCGCCTTATCTCCAAGGGTTATATCCGCATTGAACAATTGAACAAGCGCAATGTTAAATACATTCTCACCGCGCATGGGCTTTCCGAGAAAATGAGGCAGTCCGTCAAATATACATTAAACACCATCAATTCTATTGGTTTAATCAAAGATAATGTTAAAGATTTATTAACGCAACAGCATAAGGCGGGCCGTAGGCGATTTTATTTGTACTGTCAGTCTGACCTTACATTTCTCGTCGAAACCGCTTTTCGTGAAGCCAAATTACAGGATAGTTCCATTCAAATCCTTAAAGCTCTTCCGGAAAACGATATCGACGGAGTTCTGCTGACGGGATATGAAAATATTGATTTAAACGGCTTTAATCGAAAGAATCATCTGGATTTATTGAAAGAAATTGCAAAAACAGATTTAGCGATATTATAAAAAAGATTTAGAAACAATCAAAGTTGGCAAGGAGGTTTTGAATGGAAATTAATGGTTCAACAATACTCATCACAGGGGGAACAGGATCTTTTGGTAATAAGCTTGTTGAAATCTTATTCGACAACTACAAACCTAAAAAAGTCATTGTTTTTTCACGGGATGAATTTAAACAGTATGAAATGGCAAAAAAGTTTTCTGACAATCGTTATCCTATTCGGTATTTTTTAGGAGATATTCGCGATCGTAACAGGCTGGAACGTGCTTTTGATGGTGTGGATTATGTTGTTCATGCGGCGGCTTTAAAACAAGTTCCTGCCCTCGAATACAATCCCACGGAAGCGGTTAAGACGAATGTCATCGGCGCGGATAATATTGTTCATGCAGCCATCGAGAAAGGCGTAAAGAAAGTTGTAGCATTGTCGACGGATAAAGCGGTTAGCCCGACCAATCTGTATGGAGCTACAAAATTAGTCGCGGAGAAAACATTTATTGCTGCCAATGAATACGGCGGACAAAAAGTCCAGTTTTCAGTTGTTCGTTATGGGAATGTTATGGGTTCGCGCGGCAGTGTTATTCCTCTTTTTCTAAACTTGAAAAGAGAAGGGATTAAAGAATTTCCGATCACCGACGAACGAATGACACGTTTTTGGATTACCTTAGATCAAAGTGTGGAATTAGTTCTTAAAGCGCTGCAGTATTCCGTCGGCGGTGAGAACTTTATCCCGATTATTCCATCGATGCGGATGGTCGATTTAGCACTGGCTATTGAACCAGAAGCAAAATTGAAAATGATTGGGATCAGACCAGGCGAGAAAATACATGAAACGCTTATTTCCGAGGACGAGTCCAGAAAAGCGAAAATTTTCAAAGGCACTTATGTGATTTTACCGCAATTTTATACTCAACCCAAAGCGCATGAAGTTTACGGAAAATATAAAGATGTCAAAGAAGGTTTTGTTTACAAAAGTGACACCAATGATAAATGGCTGTCGGTTGAAGCGATTCGAAAAATGTTATTTGGTGCAGGCGGAAAATCCCCCAACAAATTGTTGTTAAGCTAAGGACAATATTTTGAATACGGCGTTTATACCATATGGGCAGCAAACCATTGATGAAGAGGATATAAGATCTGTCGTCGATGTATTGAGAGGAAAATGGTTCACTCAAGGGCCCAAGGTCGAAGAATTTGAGAATTCACTGACGAAAGTTTGCGGAGCTAAGTATGCCGTCGCTGTTTCATCCGGAACAGCCGCTTTACATTTAGCGTACAAAGCTGCAGGTTTAGGGCGTGGGGATGAAATGGTGACATCACCAATCACATTTTTAGCGACCGCCAATGCAGCACTTTACAACGGAGCAAAACCTGTTTTTACGGACATTGATTTACGGACTGGTTTGATAGACGTCAATGAAATCAAGATGACAAAAAAAACCAAGATGATTGTTCCGGTTCATTTTGCCGGTTCAGTGTGTGACATGGCGTCGATTATGACGCAGGCACAAAGAAATGGATGTGCGGTGATTGAAGATGCGTGTCATGCTTTAGGTTCAGAATATTCCGTCGGAAAAAAATCGTATAAGGTCGGTAGTTGCCAACATTCAGACATGACGGTTTTCAGTTTTCATCCGGTTAAACATATTACGACCGGTGAAGGCGGAGCGATCACGACGAATAATAAGGAATTTTATAAGAAATTATTGGTTTTAAGAAGCCATGGTATTGTCCGCGATAAAGTTAAACTGGAAAAAATTCCGTGGTATTACGAAATGCAGGAGCTGGGTTACAATTACCGGATTACCGATATTCAATGTGCTTTAGGCGAAAGTCAGCTAAAAAAACTCGACGCGTTTGTCAGCCGTAGAAAAGAAATTGCCGCGCAATACAAGAATGCGTTTCAAGGATTGCGTTATATCTCGTCGCTGGAAGAGCCGGAATCGGTGCGTTCGGCTTATCATCTTTTTGTCATTTTGATTGATTTTAAAGGATTGAAATTGTCGCGCGCCAAAGTTATGCAGATGTTTAAACAAAATGGAGTCGGATCGCAGGTACATTATATACCGGTTTATAAACAACCTTACTATCAGAGAGAAGTTCATGGGGTCAAAGAATTGAAAAATGCTGAGAAATTTTATGAGCAGTGTTTGTCTATTCCTATATTTCCGGGAATGTCAGATACCGACGTACAGAAAGTCATTTCCGCCGTTAAAGGATTAGAAGAATGATACAAACGGCGATCAGCAGAATAGGATTAGGGACGGCGCATTTCGGTTTAGATTATGGATTTAATAAAGCCAAAACCCAACCGGAAGTAGATGCCCTGCTCGAATCCGCTTTGGAAAACGGGATTAATTTTTTGGACACGGCCCGAGGCTATGGTTCCAGTGAAGAGAAAATCGGACAGTTTCTCAAGAGAAAAGATCAGCGTGATTTTGTCATCGCCACGAAATTATCCAAGATTAATGAAGATGATCTTAAAGTTAAATCTGTTTTGCAGAAAAAGATTTTGTCGTCGATCGATCAATCCAGGCAAGCTTTGGGATGTGATCATTTAGATATCCTATATATTCATCAATCGGATAAATTTTTAATCAATAATCCATTATTTTGGGAGTGTTTGGTGGATTATCAGCAAAACAAAATGTTTCACTCTTTGGGTATTTCGGTTTACGACTTGGAATTTGTTGAATTGTATTTCGAAAGAATTAAAAAACATATGCAGTTTATTCAATTGCCATGGAGTATTTTTGATCAGCGTTTTAAACCTTTATTCAAGAAATTGAAGAAGGAAAATATCAATATTATTATTCGGTCGATTTATTTAAAAGGAGTTATTCCGCTGCCGGTTGAAAAATTACCCAAAGAACTCGACGGGCTGAAGGAAAGAAAATTGACTTTAAAAGAATTAACCCATAAATATCAAACCAATGAATCGACGTTAGCCCTAGCGTTTGCTATGTATCAGCCGGAAATCACATCAGCCGTTTTGGGAATGGATACTGTCAAAGAAATTGAAGAGAATGTGCGCGCATCAAAAGAATTTAAGCTGAAGGAAGAAGATTTCGAAGAATTAAGTGCATTGGCTGTTTCTGAAAAATCATTAATTGACCCGCGAGGATGGAAAAGTTTATGAGATGCGCCATTATTCAGGCACGGATGGGATCTACACGGCTTCCCGGTAAGGGAATGAAAATGATCATGGGGAAACCCATTATTTATTTTGTCGTCGAGCGCGTGCGCCGGGCGAAAAACATCGATAAGGTGATCGTGGCGGCGCCTTCCAGTGCGAATAATGATTCAATGTGCGAATATGTGAAATCTTTAGGAATCGACGTTTTTCGCGGTTCTGAAAATGATGTGCTTGACCGTTATTATCAAGCGGCAAAATTGTATCAAGCGGATGAAGTGATCCGTTTAACCGCCGATTGCCCATTGCTAGATCCTCAGGTGATTGATCAAGTGGTTAATTATTTTAAAGAACAAAACGTGGATTATTGTTCCAATATAACCAAACGTACTTTTCCCGACGGACAGGACGTAGAAATATGCCGATTTTCTGTCCTTGAAGATGCGTGGAAAAAGGCTACAGACACAGCGGATCGTGAACATGTCACCAAATACATACGTTTAAGTGGAAAATACACCATCGCGAATTTTTCACAAGATGAAAATTTGGGTGACCTACGCTGGACGCTGGATTACCAAGAAGATTTAGAATTTGTCACGCGAATCATTGAGGGATTATATCCTCTTAAAGGAATCACGTTCACGATGCAGGATATATTGACATTTCTTAAGCAGCATCCTGAAATTGAAGAAATTAACCGAAAGTTTGCTTAATGGGAAAATCACAAGATTTATACAATGAAGCTTTAAAAATTATTCCCGGCGGGACGCAGCTTTTTTCAAAGAAGGCTGAACGGTTTTTGCCGGAATTATGGCCGGCCTATTTTCACAAGGCGGAAGGCTGTCGACTGTGGGATTTGGATGGAAAAGAATATATCGATACCGGGCTCATGGGAATTGGTTCGTGCATTTTAGGCTATGCTGACAAGGATGTGAATCAGGCGGTGAAGCAAGCGATTGATTTGGGTTCGATGACCACGCTCAATTGTCCGGAAGAAGTCGAACTCACTAAAAAATTATGCAAACTTCATCCCTGGGCGAACATGGCTCGCTTCACGCGTTGCGGTGGTGAAGCTATGGCCGCAGCGGTGCGCATCGCGCGTTCTTTCCGTCGGAAAGATGTGATTTTGTTTTGCGGTTATCATGGCTGGGGCGATTGGTATTTAGCGGCGAACTTAGCGGATGATCGTTCTCTCGACGGACATTTGATGCCAGGCTTGCCGCCGGCGGGTGTTCCTCAAGGGTTGAAAGGAACGGCGATCGCGTTCAATTACAATGACACAGATAATTTTTTATCGTTGTTTGAAAAACATAAAGCGCAGTTGGCTGCAGTGGTGATGGAACCGGTTCGCAATCATCTTCCTAACAAAGGATTTTTTGAAACCATCCGTCAGAAAACGGAGAATGAACAGGTTCCTTTTATCTTGGATGAAATCACGGCCGGCTGGCGGTTGAATGTGGGTGGGGCGCATCAAACATTAGGTGTGACTCCAGACATGGCCGTGTTTGCCAAGGGTATGAGCAATGGATTTCCCATGGCGGCCATCATTGGAAAAAAAGAATTGATGGAAGCCGCGAATGACACGTTTATCAGCAGTACGTATTGGACCGAACGGATTGGCCCGACGGCAGCCTTGGCTACAATTCAGAAAATGGAAAGAGAGAAAGTCCCTCAATATTTGGAAAAAGTTGGCCGCAAAGTTCAGGCCGGATGGAAACAATCCGCGCTAAAACATCATCTGCCATTGCATGTGTCGGGCATTTTTCCGCTGGGACATTTTTCTTTTGATCATAAAGAAACATTGGCGTTGAAAACATTGTTTATCCAAATCATGTTGGAAAAAGGCTTTCTAACGACTACAGCATTTTATGCCAGTCTGGCGCATACAGAAAAGATCGTCGACGATTATTTATACGCGGTGGATCAGGCTTTTGCGGTTCTAGGTCAGGCAATGAAAGATGGGAACGTAAAGAAATTCCTTAAAGGTCCTGTGTGTTCGAGCGATTTTAAGAGGTTGAATTAATATTGCGTAAGGAAATTTATATGAACGCCAAAATTTTTACCGAAGGGGGAGAGGGGATTGGGTTTGGGCACGTCACGCGGTGTTTGGCGTTGGTTGAAGCGTTAAAGAAAGTGAGTTTTGAAGTTGAGTTGGTTGTTCAAGGCGATAAAAATGTTGAGCAGTATTTGGCCGGACAGCCTTTTCGTTGTGAAACGTGGAGAGAAAACAAAAATTGGGAATTAGAATTAGCCAACATTGATTTGGCCATTGTTGATTCATATTTGTGTTCGAAGAAAACGTTGGAAGACATTGCGCAAGTGTGTTTCACTGTTTACGTCGATGATTTTAAACGGTTAGATTATCCCGCGGGTATTGTTTTAAATGGTTCAGTCGCGGCGAAATCGCTGAATTATCCTCAGGATGAACATAGTCATGGCACCTATCTCCTGGGCGCTGAATATGCTATTTTGCGTTCTGAGTTTTGGATAGATCAACCGTATTCTGTCGCTAAGAAAATTAAAACAGTCATGCTAACGTTCGGCGGATGCGATGGCCGTCGTTTGACAGAAAAAATTCTCCCGCTATTCAAGGAAGAACCGTTTAGCGCATGGTCCAAAATTGTGATTTTGGGACGGGGAGCTAAGCATTTGATGGCCGTTGAAGATATAAAGGACAAGAATACAGAAATTTGGACAGACTTAAGCGCTAAAGAAATGCGCAGGGTGATGCAAAAGTCTGATTTGGCGATTTCGACTGGCGGACAGACATTGTATGAATTGGCGCGCGTGGGTGTCCCGACGATTGCGATCAGCGCAGCCGAAAATCAGGATTTGAACATTTCTCATTTTGCGAAGGGAGGATTTCTTATCCATGCGGGTGATTGGCATTATCAAGATTTGATTCAACGTGTTCGTGAGGCCTTGAATCAGATGTCGTCGGAAAAAGAACGAATACATCGAAGTAGTACAGGCCGGAATATGGTGGATGGTCAAGGAGCCTTGCGCGTGGTCAAATTTCTTAAAGAAAGAAAAGCTTATGAAAAGCAAACATCTTCTCATTAATGGAAAAAAAGTAGGCCCAGGTTGTCCGGTTTATATTATTGCTGAAATGGGAATCAACCATAACGGCCGTTTATCGACAGCCCTTAAGATGGTGGACGTCGCTAAAAAGAGCGGTGTGGATGCCGTGAAGATTCAGATTGTTTATGCGGCCAAAAGCTATGTGAAGAATACAGAGTCGTATAAGATTTTCAAGGATGTGGAATTGTCATTAAAGAATTGGCAAACGATTATTTCTCGAGCTAAAAATTACGGATTGGATATTTTTGCTTCGTTTCCCTGTCCGCAAGATGTTTATCTATCGAAGGAATTTGATCTGGCCGCTAATAAAGTATCGTCGAGCAATGTCACCAATTTTCCATTACTTAAAGCTATGGCCAAAATCAAGAAACCTATTCTTATGTCTTGCGGTTTGAGCACGATAAAAGAAGTGACGGAAGCTGTGGCATATTTGACCAAACACGGCAATCGGGAACTGGCTATTCTTCAATGCACAGCGTTGTATCCTACTCCATATGAAGACGTAAATTTAAACACGATTAAGGGCTTACAAGAAAAATATGGTCGGCCGGTTGGTTTCTCAGATCATTCAAATGGAATTCATTGTGCCGTCGCTGCGGTGGCGCTAGGCGCGTGCATTATTGAAAAACATTATACTTTGGATCCCACGATGGCTGGGCCGGATCATCATTTTTCGTCTTCTCCAAAAGAATTAACAGAAATGGTGCGAGCCATTCGCAATGTAGAACAGGCCATGGGAACATTTGACAAAAAACCTGTAGCGCAGGAAATCGAGAAGAGGAAGACATTACAACGAGTTATTGTTGCCGCCAAAGATATTAAGAAAAATGAAGTTTTTTCAGAAAAGAATGTGACGGTCAAAAGGCCGTTGAATGGAAAAGGATATCATCCCGGATATTATGAAAGACTTTTGGGACAAAGAGCTGTGTATGATTATTCGACGGATGCCGTTATCACTCAAAGGATTTAAAAATATAAGAATTCGTCCTTGGTCCATGATGGAATAATAGGACATTAACAACATAGAGTGCCAAATGAAAAAAAGATTGAAAATATGTATTACCTGCGTGGGCGGCCATTATATGTACGATTTAATCACGGCTCTAAGATCGGCGGATGATTTTTCCGTTTATATCGTCGGTGTTGATGCTAATCCCGATTCTTCTGGACGTTTTCTGGTCGATGCTTTTGAACCTGTTTCTTTTGCCTCCCAGGATCCGCAAAAATATATTAACCAAATAAAAAAGATCTGCCGTCAACATGACATCGACGCTGTTATTCCGTTTTCTGAACAGGAATCCCGGGTTTTATCGCAATACAAAAGGGATTTTGAGGATTTAGATGTCAAAATATCAGTCGGTGAATTTGAATTAGTGGATTTGATGACGGACAAATTTAAGATGCTGGATGTCTTGAAAAAAAAGGGAGTATCGACGGGACCGTTTTTTTTGGTGGAAAGTTTTGGTGATGTTTCGTCGGCACTAAAGGCTTTAAATTATCCTAAAAAGCCAGTTGTTCTTAAACAAAGATCGGGAAGCGGGTCTAAGACTGTTTTTATCTTGGATGAAAATGTAAAAACATATCAGCCTCTCTTGGAGGACCGTGCTTGCGGCACTGGTTCCCTGGACGTTATTTGTGATTATATGAAAAAAGGAAATCTGCCGTTTACAAATCTCATAGCGGTCCCTTTTTACGGACATAAGGTTTGTGACATTGATTGTGTGGTCGATCAAGGAAAAGCCGTCATCGTGATTCCCCGATTAAGAGAATATTCTAATCCCTTGTCGCCATTTAACCAGGGTTGTCAGATTTATTTAAAGAAAAATGTTGTTCAGTATGTGAAGGATATTTGTCGGGCGTTTGGTGTGCATGGGCCGTGTGATTACGATATCGCGATTGAAAAAGACGGAACGCCGCGTTTGCTCGACGCGAGTTGTCGTTTAAGCGGTTCGGTCGGTGCGTCTTTTGCTGCTGGCGCCAATGTTCCGGCGCAGTTGGTGAGAATTCTTTTTGATTTACCGCGTGTTCAATACAAGGTCAAAGACGGGATACGACTTAGGCCTTATAACCATATTGAGAAAGTGCATAACCAGGGAGAACGGCCATGAAAAAGGTTTTACTCGTCGGATGCGGAGCAGAAATCGGCGCAACATTGCTGAGCATGAATGATCCTAAGCGTGATGGATTTGCGATTACAGCCATTTTGACGCATACCATTTCGGGAGATCCCAAACATCCTCAGCTCAAACCGCTGGATTCTTTGTATGCCCGCATTGTCTTGGCGCAGCCGCACATGCTGGATAAAATCATAATGGATTATGAAAAGGACGCGTTAATTCTTTCGGGTTTCACCGTAAAAATATTTTGGGGAAACAGCCATGATTTCGACTTGAATCAATTTAAGGAAAAGTTTGATGTTTGTATTTTTGCCACGTCGAAGAAAGAAATTGGTGAGGACAAAATCATTAAACGTTTTGAAACGATCGCAAAATACGTGATCGGCGTTTCCGAGGCTAAACAGATCCCAGCTTTATACGCTAATTTAATTGATCTTCCGGAACGTTTTCTGCCTAATCCGCCGCAACCAGCGAAGAGGGAGAAAACATTTTGTGTCGGTTCTTGCCAAAGCAACGGCTGGCATGGTCCTTTGCGGGCGCTGTTAGAATTGGCCGAAGAATCTAAATTTAAAACGTTTGAAATATTAGGCATGGAAGTGGATATCATCCATCCTGATACTCCGACGGGAAGATTGGGGACCAAATCCATCGAGGCGCGCAATCAAGACCCGCGTGATAATTTTCGCCCGAGTTTTTCTCAAGTGGAAATGTCTATGAAAATTTTGTTTCCGTCAGCCAATAATATTAACACGATTTCTTTAAGAACATTGACCCAGCCGCCGGGATATCAAATCACCCGTTTCTTTTTCCGTTACACGATATCAGGGAAAAATCGTTTAACACGCGACGCTGTTGTGCAATCTTTTGACCGCACGGCTCAGCGTTTTCCCGATACTTTACGCATGGCTCATATTCCGCTAGGAAGCCGGGGTTTTGAAATGAGCGAATCTTCGGCGATCGTTTTGGCCAGCGAACGGTTTTTAAGATTTTACGACGATCCTTTTAAAACAGCACAACAAGGGTCTGTTCCGGTGAGTGAACTTATTGTCCAAGCTTATGTCCACAATGTCCGCGGTTATTGCCGTAGCGTTTTGAATTTGGCCAGTTATCTGTCTTCTGGAAAACAACCGAAGATTTTTCAATCTTCTACAGTAAAAGAGGAATAGATATGAAAGTTGATTTGCACCATAGTATGAAGGTCTTAAAAAGTTCAGACAAATATTTGATTTTCTCGTCGGAAGAGGTGGGGAGGAAATATATTTACAAGATCGCGCGTCAAAGCAATGATAAGCTCGCGGAAGAAGTAAACCGAATCAACGCATTGCGTCAGAATTATCCGTCAATGAAAGAACGCCTTCCGGAAATCTACGAAAGCGGAGAATTCAAAAGCGGTATTTATAAAGGTATGGGTTTTTATACCCAGACGTGTTTTCCTGGGATGACCTTTTCGCATTACATCCAAACGAATCTTTTTGAGCCAGAGAAATTATCAAAAACGTTTCAAAAGATCATCACCATTTTGACCGACATGGTGGCCGAACATCATTTCCTGCCTGAATGGGACAAAAAATCCGGGGATTTTTTAAAACAGGCCGTACAATCAGAGCTCAATCGTTTTACCAAATTGAAAAATATTTCTTATCTGTGTGAGCTTAATGAAATTATTATCAACGGGCAGTCCTATCAATCATTTGCCAAAACATTGGATATAATTTTTCATTCCAAAATTTTTAATGATCTTAATGCCCAGCCGTCATTTATCTCCGCATTGGGCCATTGGAATTTTCACGGGGATAATGTGATCCTCGGAGAAAGCGAAAATATCGAAGAATTCAAAGTCATTGATCCGGACATCAGTATTGGAGATTGCGATCCGCTATTTGGCATCGCGCGCTTTTTGTATTCCTTTCCCCACGACACCGCCGATTACATTCAATATATCAACTTTTCTAAAGTCTTTTTACCGTCGGCTGAAACACCGGTGGAATTCCGTGTGCGTAGCCTCTGGCCGGAAGCGGTGCACCAGAATTATCAACGGTTGTTTTGTTCGTTCTATGAAAAAGACGGCCTCGTGATGGCTGAAATGGATTCTCGTTATAAAAAAGGGCATTTGCTTAATCGGCTTAAACTTTGTTTTTTGTATTGTTTGATGCGCGGTGTGTCGGCGAATTACCGGGAAGAAATCGAATTCATCGACGGACGGATCACAGAGTTTCGGAATAAAAGCATTTTTCTTTACTTGCAAGCGTTAATGTTTGCGAATCATTTAAGCGAGGAGATGCACGCATGAAAACAGTATTAGTCACCGGCGGAAGCAAAGGCATTGGCCGGGAAGTTGTAAAGAAATTAGCTAGTGCGAGAAACAAAGTTTTCTTTACTTTTCGAAAGAATGACGACGCGGTTAAAGGCCTTTTGTCATGGGGCAAAAAGAATAAATATTTTGTCCAAGGTGTTGCATCCGATGCCGTCGATCCTGATTCTTATCCGGTTCTATTTAAAAACATTCAGAAAGAAACCAAATCATTGGATATTTTAGTGAATAATGTGGGCGATGTATTGCGAAGGTCATCTTTTGAAGAATCCGACGAGCAGTTATGGAACGACGCTTTTCAAATCAATGTTTTTTCAACCTTGCGGGCAACAAAAATATTTTTACCGCTTTTAAAGAAATCCAAATCCCCGGTGATTGTGAATGTATCATCCATCGCTGGACGCTCGAGCGGCGCGGGCGATTCATTGCATTATGGCGTGAGCAAGGCCGCCGTTGACACGCTCACCGTGGGCTGGGCGCGTGAATTAGGGAAGTATGGTATTCGAGTGGTTGGTGTCGCCCCAAGTGCCATTGATACAGATTTTCAACGCAAACATTCCAGTCCTGAACGTTTGAAAAAAATCATCGATCAAACACCGTTGGGCCGAATCGGAACTCCCGAAGAAGTGGCTGAGATAATCGCTTTTCTTTGTTCCGAAAGGGCAGCGTATATTTCTGGCGACACGGTTTACATTACGGGTGGACGTTAACAGAAGAGGAAATTATGGCTAAGAAAAATTTCAATAGAATCTTAATTGTCGCGGCTCATCCGGATGATGAAATTTTAGGTTGTGCTGGTACAGTGGCGCGTTTTGTAAAAGAAGGTGCCGAGGCATTCACATTAATATTGGGAGAAGGCAAAACGTCTAGAGACAAAAAACGCGATGTATCCCACAAAAAGGAAGAAATTGATCTCTTACGTAAAGAGATTAAAAAGGCGAATTCATTGATCGGTGTACAGGATGTTTTTATCCGCGATCTTCCGGATAATAGATTTGATCAATTAGATCTGTTGGATGTCGTGAAAGAAGTTGAAGAAGTAAAGAAAAAGATAAAGCCGGACATCATTTTTACCCATCATGAACATGATTTGAATATTGATCATCTGGTTACGTTTCGGGCGGTAATGACGGCAACGCGTCCAATGAAAGACGAAACGGTTAAAGAGCTTTATTCATATGAAGTGATGTCGTCGACGGAATGGAGATTTCCATTGACGTTTTCACCCAATACCTTTGTGGATATCAGTAAATTTATCGACAGTAAATTGAAAGCGATGGCTATGTATGAATCGGAATTATGTGAATATCCTCATCCGCGGTCACTCGAAGGAATAAAATTAGTGGCTCAAAACTGGGGGATGAAAACAGGTGTCAAATACGCTGAAGCTTTTCAACTGATCCGTAGAATACTATGAGTAAATTGGAATTCAAAAACATATTAGATGTTGATCCTGCTCTGCAGAAGCAGGTGCGAAATTGGCGTAACCAGGATGATGTGCGCCGGTACATGATCAATCAGAGTCTGATTTCAGAGGAACAGCATCAGAGTTGGCTGGATAGCCTTAATCAGAAGAAAGACAAATACTGGATTGTTTATCTTGAGAATAATCCGGTTGGGATGGTCTATTTGACGGATGTTGATGAGGAAAAACGTTCTTCTTCTTGGGGATTTTACATAGCAGATTATAGTAATCGCGGGCGAGGCTTAGGCAAAGCTATTTTGCAGAAATTATTGACGCTTTTCTTTGATGAGATGAATTTTTCTATTCTTAAGACTCAAGTTTTAGCAACAAATGAAAAAGCTTTAAGAATATATGATAAGTTTTCATTTAGAAAAATTAATATAGGGAAAAAAGATGGAATTATTGAGTATGAATTCGATCAAAAAGATTGGGATCTTATGAAGAACAAGATCATGCCTAAGAAAGTGATTTTGTTGTTAGATTTCATCGACCTCAATCAGGTCGAGGCAACAATTTTAGAGAAATCAGAATTCATTGCTGTTACTCCAGGAGCAATGCTGGCTTTGGAAGAAAGAAATTTATCATATAAAACGTTTGATGATTTTTTTGAAATACAAGAATTTCGTGAAGGACTGATCAAACTCTTGAAAGAATCCGAAATTTTTTTTTCCGAGCTGGATGAAATGTTCAAAGATCAATTAAAGTATCCATGGATTTTTACAGGTAACATGTATTGGTTTTGGGTAGTATTTGTGGATATGTATTACTTAAACAAAGTATGCGCTGGTATCAAAATGGATTATGATCAGGTCTATTTAATTGGTATTGACTGTAAAGAAGAGAATTTCGCGTTTAATATAGATTTTTCACAAAAGGGACTGATTTTTGATAAATATTATGGAAAGGTTTCAAAGATCAAATTTCTCAAGGAAATGCTTAATCCGGAATGCTGCTGGGTGTCGGATAAACTTAAAACATCATGGACTTATGAGAAAATAAAACAATCGTTGATTTATTTTTGCGAGCGTATAAGGGGAAAACTCACTTTAAAATTACAGGAAATCAAAACAAACCCCAACTTGAAAAAAGAAAACATTTTTGTGATTCAAGATGGCTATGATTTAAAACCACTTAGAAGACACTTGAAAGGTTATAACTTTGTTAATCCAATAAAGGAAGCTTTAACATTTGAGCATCGTGCTGTGAAATTAAATGCGGATGAACAGGAGTTTGACCAAAAAGTCCGTGGGTTTATACACAGGTGGTTCCAGGAGTGTGAGCCACAAATGTTTGAACTCTTTAAACAATATCGGGAGAAAGTCATAACCGAGTTCAGTTTATTTTCCTCTAAGGTTCTAGAATTATTCAACAGATATGATCCTAAAGTGTTGTTATATGCGGCAGGATCGAATGGGGTTATTGAACAATATTTCACGTTCTATGCAAATCGTAGAAATATCCCGGTGATTAGTTTTCAGCATGGTTTAACTACGATATTCTTTGATAATCCATACCGTAAATACGCCGAACAGAATTGTTTAGGAAATCATTTCAAAGTCTTAAATTCAAAAAAAGAAAAAGAGTATTACGTTAGGAATAACCTTATGGATTCCATCGCGTTAGGCGCAATTACGCTGTATGAAAAACATCAAAGTCTTCTGAAAAAGAAAGCTAAAAACTCATCAGCTAAGAAAAAATCCGTCTTGTATTGTCCAATTTATTTCAATTATAACTGTTACAAAGAGCTGATATTTAATTGTTGCGATAAAGATCTTCTTAAAGTAAACAAAGATATTATCCAGCTTGTGAAACATTTTCAGTTAAAGATGGATATTAAACTTCATGTTGTTTGTATAAAAGATAATGATTTTTATTTCCAACGTTTATTAAAAAAATATTCTGCAAAAAATACCAAAATTTTAACCGGGTTTCCTGTTGAACAAATCATTGATGAATATGGTCTCATAATTCTTGATTATCACGCAACAATTCTCTTGCCAATGACCATCATTCTGCAAATTCCAATTATTGTGTACTTAAAGGATTTTTATTCACTGCGCGAAGAATATGTTTCAGAACTTCAAAGAATATTTTACATAGTCAGAAACAGAGAGGATTTGGAAATGCATCTTAAATCTTTCAAACAAGGAACATTACCATCGAAATATGATCCAGAATTTGTGGATCAATATTGTTATCCGGTTAACCAAGGGGATGTCGGCGCCAATATCGCCCAATTGGTGGTCAATCGTATAGAAAATGCGCGCATAGTGGAACCACCTGTATTAGTTAATTAAAGGAGAAGGTGTTGAAAAATTTTATTGAGAAAATATTATCCGCTCGTAAACCATATGTGATTGCCGAAGCCGGCATTAATCATAATGGGGACAAAGCCTTAGCTAAAGACATGATTGACGCGGCTAAAGAAAATGGTGCTGATTGTATTAAATTTCAAAGTTTCCTGGCTGACAAATATATTTCAAAGAAGGCCGGCCGTGCTGGGTATCAGAATCAATCAAATGTCGGCGGGAAATCGCAAAATGAAATCATCAAAGCTACACAGATGAGCCAGGATATGTATCGGGAACTCATTTCTCATGCGAATAAAGTTAATATTGATATCCTTTCGACTCCTTTTGAGGTGTGGAGTTTTCGTTCGCTAATGGAATTAAAAGTACCGGCCGTTAAGATCAGTTCATGTAATTTGACCAATGAACCTTTCTTAAACGAGATTGCTTCCACAAAGATTCCAGTACTTATATCGACGGGCATGGGAACAAATGAAGAAGTTGATCGGGCGATGAATATCTTTAAGAAAAGCGGTACGGAAATAATCTTGTTTCAATGCACGTCGAATTATCCTTCTAAGATCGAAAATGCGAATTTAAATGTATTGAAAACATATCAGGAGAAATACCGTGTTCCCGTCGGACTTTCAGATCATACCGTGACGCACACAACGTGTATTGCCGCGATTGCTTTAGGGGCCATCGCTATTGAAAAACATTTTACTCTTTCGCGTCAATTGCCTGGTATTGATCAAAAAGCGTCGATTGAACCGCATGAATTAAAAGAATTGGTTATAGCCGTGAATGACTGTTACAAGGCCTTGGGACATGCCGTCAAGCAAAGAACTGATGAAGAAACTGATACTTTTGTCGCATTAAGACGAAGTCTCGTCGCTGCGCGCGATTTAAAGAGGGGTGAAGTTCTGGCTCAAGAGATGATTGCCATCAAGCGCCCGGGAAATGGTTTAACGACAAGTTATCTTCCTCAATTAATCGGTAAACAATTAAACCGCGATATTTTTGAAGATGATTTATTTACGCTCGAGGACATTGATGAGTAATGCTCCATATAATTTAGTCTTGATTGGCGTCAAACAGGTCGGTTTGCGAGCTTTGCAAACATTACTTGAGGACAAAGCTCAGGTGGCGGCTGTTTTAACAACTGATTCCGAACAGAATCAAGATCTCATTCAGTTAGCTAAAAAGAATAAGATTGATGTCTTATTCGATGAAAATATATCCGTTCTTAAAGAAAAAAAAGTACAGCGCGGTTTAATGTTTTCTTATTCCAAGCGGCTTAGTCAGAATTTGATTAATGTATTTAGCCAAGGTATTTATAATTTTCATCCGGCTAAATTGCCCGAATACCGAGGATGTTTACCGACGGTGTGGCCTATTTTGAATGGTGATCAGGAAGCATTTTGCAGCGTTCATGAAGTCGTTAAAGATTTTGATGCAGGTGGCGTGGTTTTGCAGCGCGGAATACCTATTAATGCGGATGATACTGGATTTTCTCTTTACGAACGTATGGTCGACTGTGAAATCAATTTACTTAAAGAATATATAACGGATTTTACGGGTGAACAATTGAACGCCAAAGTTCAGGATGAATCCAAGGCAAAATATTTCAAGAATAAAATGCCTAATAATGGGGAAATTGATTGGACCAAAAAAACTCAATACGTCGAGCGTTTTATTCGAGCCGTTTATCATCCGTCATTTCGAAGTGCCTGGACAAGTTTAAATAATCAAGTGGTTGAAATAATCGACGCTGAAATAATTTCTGATTTGCATTCAAAGCCGCAGCCTGGAAAAGCTTTTATTCAAAATGGCGTCCTGATATTCGGCTGTGCGAATGGATTTATCCGAGCCAAAGAAATTCGTTTAAATGGTGTTTCGATCAAAAATAATATAGTAACCAATTTACAGCAAAATGGCGCCGAGCTGGCGCGTATATAAGGGAAAGGAAACAACATGAAACTTTTAGTGATAGGCGGTGGATCGATTGGAAAACGCTGTATGCGTAATTTAATCAGTATCGGTATTCAAAAAGAAAATATCACGGTGGTTGAAACGCGCGCCGATCGTCAACAAGAAATCCGAGAGACGATTGGTATCCAAAATTTTTACACGGATTTGGACAAAGCGCTTAAAGCCGAAAAATATTATGCAGGGTTCATTTGCGCGCCAACACATCTTCACATACCGATTGGTATTAAATTGGCGCAAAATGGAGTACATATGTTAATGGAAAAACCGTTGGCGCATAATCTCGACGGCATTGAAGCCTTAAAAACGGCCGTTGAAGAAAATCAAATAGTCGTAGCGATGGCCTATATTTTCCGCTACCACCCGGGAATACAGAAAGTAAAGGAATTATTGGATGCCGGTGCTATTGGTAAAGTGATTACCATACGCGGAGAATTTTCGGAATATCTTCCGGATTGGCATCCTTGGGAAGATTATCGTTCCTTTTACATGGCCAAGAAGAGTACCGGCGGAGGATCCATTCTTGATCAATGCCATATTATGGATTTAACTCATTATTTAATTGGTGAATTTGATTCTGTATTCGCCGTGAATACGAAATTGAGCAGTTTAGAAATAGAAGCTGATGACATCGCCGAAATGATTGTGACTTTTAAGAATGGTGTCGTCGGGTCTATTCACACCGATATATTCGGACGAGACCATAAGAAATATTTAGAAATAAAAGGTGAAGAAGGAAATCTATATTGGGATTTTTATGCGAATGAAGTGCAGCATTACGAAGCGAAAACCAAATGCAAACATTTCTACCGCAAATTCCCGACGGATTTCAATCTTTGTTACATTCAGGAATTAAAAAACTTTTTGGCGGCTTGTGAAGGTAAAGAAGAACCAAAAGCTAATCTTCAGGTTGGGATTGAGACGATGGAACTCATTTTATCTGCCGAGAAATCACAAGTGACACGGAAATTTGAAAAAATATCCAGTTCAGTTAAAGAAATTGAGCGGGTGGGGAGATAGGATGAATTGTTATTTGTCGTCCAGCTGTTTTGCGGGTCAATCCATGCAAGAGGTTCTTAAGACTTGTGAATCAGAGGGAATTTATGACATTGAATGGTCAGCCCCGCATACGTTTATTTCGGTGGATGAAATCAATAAGTTATTAAAAAGTTATAAGGTGAAGGGGTTTAGCTTTGTTCCGCATAACTATTTTCCGCCGAGAAGAGAGGATTTTGTATTAAATATCGCAACAGCCGATGAGCGTGTTCGTAATTTATCATTAGAAATGATCAAAGATATGCTCGACGTAGCAAGCGCTCAGGCTATGCCGGTTTATGGTATTCATGCGGGTTATCTTGCCGATCCTGTTGTCGGGTCGAATGGTATGTTTGGTTTTCCTTCAAAGACGATCAAACCGGAAAAAGCGTTTATTAATGCGGTTAAGTTTATTGAGCAGATAAAACCTTGGTTTCAACAAGCCGGGGTCCAATTAGCTCTTGAAAATTTATTTCCGTTACCGGATGGAGAATTTTCACTGTACTGTTCGTTTGACGAGATTAAAGACATGACGCAAGCTGTCGGCGACGATGTCGGTTTACTTCTTGATTTAGGACATTTAAATGTCACGAGTCAACTGCGCGGTATTCCGAGAAATAAGTTTATTGCCAAATATCTTTCCGAATTTGGTTCGGTCGTGCACGAAGTTCATTTGTCAGAGAATAATGGCTATAAAGATGAACACCTGCCTGTTCAGGAAAACAGTTGGCAATTAGATATTATTAGGGAAGTCGAGACGATTAAATTAAGAGATGGCGGACGACGTTGTTATTGTCTGGAAGCTCGCAACAGCGACGGGATTGATGTTTTAAAAGAAAGTATGAAACATATTTCTAAACAGTTTCTTCAATCCCATGAAGGAATACAGGGATTAAGAAAAATGAACGGGAGTTTTAAATGAAATTAAAAAAAGATATTGAACGATTTTGCATTACGCAAGATGCGACGATCATGGATACAATGAAGGTTATTAACGACGCGGATGAACGCGCTTGTTTTATGGTCGACGATCAAATGCGTTTATTAAAAGTATTTACGGATGGCGATATCCGACGAGCTTTAATAGGCGGATATAAACTCGACGACTTTATTAAAGACATTCATCAACATGAACCGTTTGTCATTAAAGAAGGGCAAAATATCGACGAAGCCAGACATTATTTAAGCAAACGAATTACGGTCGTTCCCGTCGTGAATCAACAAAATCAGGTCAAAGGCCTTATCCGGATGCACGACGTTGAGCCGTTTTTAAATATTAAATCCCGCGAAATATTGGTTTTGGGGATGGGTTATGTTGGTTTGACATTGGCCATTATTCTCGCCGACGAAGGATTTACCGTTCATGGGTATGATACAAACAAAGATTTGATCAAGAACATAAAAGAAAAGAAAATGCCGTTCTATGAGCGGGGGATGGAGAAATATTTAAGCAAACATGTTTCCAAGAATCTTAATCTGCTTGATTCGATTGAGAAAGTATCCGCCGACATTTATATCATTACCGTCGGGACACCGATCGACAAGGTGACGATGAAACCCAATGACAGTTTTATCAGTCAAGCAGCAAAGGCCATCGGGTCTATCCTCAAGAAGAACGATTTGGTTATATTGCGATCGACGGTGCCGGTGGGTTTAACACGTAAAACGGTTTTGCCTATTCTTGAAAATGAGTCTGGGCTTAAAGTGGGCGACGATTTTTATCTCGCTTATTGTCCGGAGCGCACGGCCGAGGGCAAGGCCTTAGAAGAACTTCGCAAAAATCCTCAAATTGTCGGCGGGTATGATGCCCGAAGTATAGAATTGGCTTCAAGGTTGTTTAATGAAAATACACACACCGTCATTGATGTTGGTTCTTTAGAAGCGGCGGAACTGTGTAAGCTGATGGACAATACATATCGCGACACTATTTTTGCTTATTCGAATCAAATGGCATTACTCGCCGAGAAATTGGGATTAAACTTAGGTCATTTGATCGATATGGTCAATATCCAATATCAGCGTAATCTGATTCCTAAACCATCCCCAGGGGTAGGCGGAGCATGTCTAAGTAAAGATCCATACATTCTGATCAAGAATTTTGAAGAGCATAATATAGACGGTTCTTTTATCAAATGCGCGCGTGCGATTAATGAAGCCGCGCCCAAAAATATTTATGCTCGTTCCACGAGTTTAATGTCTACCGTCCAGAAGGAACTACAAACGAGTAAAATTTTTATTATCGGATTTGCATTTAAAGGTGAACCCGAAACCTCTGATTTAAGGGAATCGACGACGCTCTGGTTCCTGGAGGAACTGAAGTGGAATAATGTCAAAAACATTTGGGGATATGATCCGATTGTTCAGGCTCAACAGATCAAAGCATTAGGCATAAAAGCGTGCACCATCGAGGAAGGGTTTAAAGGGGCTGATGCCGTTTTTATCATGAATAATCACAAGTCATACGTTAATTTAGGGATTTTTGATTTACTGGAAACGATGAATAAGCCGTCTTTATTTTACGATGGTTGGCAGAATTTCTCACCGCTGGATATTAAAAATATTCCCGGGATTATTTATTCCGGAATAGGGATTGGTTAAGGATGGATTTAATTCGATCATTAAAAGATGTTAATTTATTTTTAAAGACATTTAAGATACCGAGAAAGTCTTTGAGTATTCTGGGTATATTGATGTCTGTGACGGCAGGATTACAGGCGCTTTCCGCTGGTTTGGTGATTCCATTTTTGAATTCACTGCAGAACGCGGACACATCGGCAACCGGACAGAACAAGATTGTGGACTTTCTGAACAGTCTTTTTTCCGGGATGGCTCCTGAAAATAGATTTGTTTCAGTTCTTTTTTCACTGCTGGCGGTCATCGCTGTCATTCAGATTATGCTTATTGTTATGGAACGATATATTCTGAAGTTTTCCATGTTCGATATTCAGTACCATGTAGCCAGAGTGCTTTATAGTAAAATCATCAATTCCCGATTAAAGTTCTTTTATAACCAAAACTCCGGCGGACTGATTAATCACCTCACGGTTAATGTCAATAAGTGTTTTAACTGTATCAATTATCTTTTTATGATTGTATGTCCTGTTTTATTTGCCGGCGCCTATTTAGTGATGGGATTTTTGATCATGCCTTATTATACCCTTGGTTTTCTCGTGGTGATGGGGCTATTAGCGTTTTTGTTTACTAGGATGCTTCCCTTTATTTATGAATTAGGCCAAAAGAATCAGCGTGTCCAGGAGAATGCGAATACCATGATCATCGAGTCTCTCCAGGGAATACGCAACGTGATCCTTTCTTGTATGGAGAAACAGCATGAAAAGAAATTTGACGACATTAATATAACTTATTACATGACCATCTTTGAATCATCATGGATTACGCGTTCATTGCCGATCTTTTTTAAATTTTTGTCTGTGTTTCTGGTTTTTGTTGTTGTTTTTATCAATCGAGAAAGACTGATCGGAGCGGACGATGCGTATATTTCACAAATGTTCTTTTTTAGTTTTATCGCCGGGAATATATGTATGAACTTGGCCAAGGTGCATACGTATCATTCATCATTCGCTTTTTGTTTTGAAGGATTGAGGGCTATTTTAAGATTGAATGCCGAATTGGATCAACATTTAAACATTACAAAAGATAAATTAGTTGTATTGCCCGGTTTTAATAATCAGCTCGTCGTCAATCAGATGGGCTTTCAATACAATCAGACGTCCCATCAGCTTAGTGATATCAATTTTTCGCTGCAAAAAGGCAAAAAAATCGCTTTTGTCGGTCGCTCCGGCAGCGGTAAATCAACCCTGATTGATGTGATCAGCGGTTTTCATGATGACTATTCCGGTTCCATTAAAATTGATGGTTTGGAACTCAGAGATATTTCCAAGAAAGATTGGCGGCAATTATTAGGATATGTGAGTCAGGAAACATTTATTTTTAATGACACTGTGCGCAATAATATTACATTTGGTTTTGATCGTCCAGTCTCCGAGGATGAAATTGAGGTTGCATTAAAGAAAGCTCAGATTTATGAAACATTTATGGCCTTGGAACAAAAGCTCGACACTCAGTTGGGCGAGCGGGGCGTAAAGTTATCCGGTGGGGAAAAGCAAAGATTAGCAATAGCTCGATTGTTTTTAAAGAATCCGCACATTGTTTTGTTAGATGAAGCGACGAGTGCCCTTGATTCCGAGTCGGAGAAAAAAGTCAAGGATGCGATCAACCTATTAAGTCAGGGGCGGACGGTCATTGCCGTCGCGCATAGGCTTTCCACCATTGCGGATTATGATTACATTTATGTTATGGAAGGCGGACGGATCGTTGAATCCGGGACGCATTTTGAGTTGATTAATCGTCAGGGATATTATTTCAAATTTTATAATACTCAAACATTGGAACGAAGTTATGTCTAATCAAAAAATATTAGTTACAGGTGGAACAGGATTTATAGGTTCAGCTCTGGTTAAAGGGCTAGTGAGAAGTGGTTATAAAGTCCGTGTTTTTGATAATAATTTTCGTGGTTCAAATGATCGGCTGAAGGACGTTTTATCGTCGATCGAAATCATCGAAGGGGATATTCGCCAAAAAGAGGATGTTTTAGGAGCGGTTAAAGGTTGCGAGGTCGTTTTTCATTTGGCCTTTATCAACGGGACAAAATATTTTTATGAACAGCCGAAATTAGTGCTGGATGTTGGAGTCAAAGGTGCTTTAAATACTTTGGAAGCGGCGATGGAATGCGGAGTTCGTCAATATATTTTGGCATCGTCGTCGGAAGTTTACCAGCAGCCTACCCATGTGCCGACCACTGAAACTGAGCGGCTCATGATTCCTGACCCACTTAATCCAAGATACAGTTACGGCGGAGGAAAATTAATTAGTGAACTTCTTACATTAAATTATTTACGGGATAGCGGTATTAGGCACAGTATTTTCAGGCCGCATAATATTTTTGGTCCTCAAATGGGATTTGAACATGTCATCCCTGAGATTATGAGGAAATTATATGAAGCGACGGACCGATGGAATCAAAATTCCTGTGAACTTCAAATTCAGGGAACAGGAGAAGAAGGCCGTGCGTTTTGTTACGTCGGGGATGCCGTCGATCAAGTGATCACAATTACTGAAAAGGGATTGAGCGGCCAAATTTATCATATCGGTATGGATGAGGAAATCACCATTCAGCAATTGGTTCAAGATATCGCCGAGGCTTTGGGGATAAAAGTCAACATTAAGCCCGGCGAATTACGACAAGGCGGAACATCTCGACGCTGTCCAAGTATCGAAAAAGTTAAATCATTGGGATATCAAAAGAAGAATCATTATCGAGAAGGGCTAGGAAAAACAGTAGCCTGGTATAAACAATATTTTTTAGAACAACAGACCGTAAATAAGTGAGGACATAATGGAATTTATTCCGGTAGCAAACACATATATAGGTAATGAAGAAGCGCAAGCCGTTTATGACGTCGTCAAATCCGGCTGGATTAGCATGGGCAAAAAGGTCCAAGAATTTGAAAACATGGTCGCTGGATATACAGGCGTGAAATACGCGGTGGCGATGAATAATGGTACATCGACGCTGCATTCTTTGTTGATTGCTTTAGGCGTCGGTCCTGGTGATGAAGTGATTGTCCCTACACTAACCTATGTCTCGTCAGCCAACGTCATTTTATATTTAGGGGCAACACCGGTATTATGTGAAAGTGATCCTGTTACGTTTAATGTTGAACCCAAGCATATTAAAGAAAAGATAACAAAGAAAACCAAAGCCTTCATGACCGTCGATATGAAAGGGCTGCCGGTTGATTTTGACGCTTTTGTTCAGTTGAGCAAAGAAACAAAGGTTCCATTCTTGTCGGATAGCGCGGAATCGCTCGGCGCTATATATAAAGGGAAGAAAGTCGGTTCTCAGGCGTGGGCACATTCATTTAGTTTTTTCGCCAATAAAAATATTACCACTGGTGAAGGCGGAATGATCACCACCAATGATGAAGATTTATACAAAAAGCTTTTGATCATCCGTAATCAAGGACAAGAAGGCCGTTACAATCATACCTGGCTGGGAAATAATTTCCGTATGCCGGATATTCTGGCTGCTTTTGGTATTGAACAATTTAAACGGGTGGAATGGTTGATGGAAGAAAAATCGAAACTGGCGGATTATTTCACCAAGAATTTTGCCAAACATGAGGGTATTATTACGCCGCTGGTCCCGGATTACGTCGGACGGCCGAGCTGGTATATGTATTCCATCAAAGTCGATTTGGATAAACGCGACGGATTATTAGATTTCTTAAAGGAAAAGAATATTGATACGCGTCTGTCTTTTCCGCCGGTTCATATTCAGCCTTATTACAAACAAAAGTTTGGTTATAAGGCGAATGACTTTCCGATTTCTTACGATACGTTTTGCAAATTTGTCGATATACCGATTTGGGTCGGTATGGGACAAGATAAGCAAGATTATATTATTGAAAATATAACATCGTATATTGTTAAGGAGATTTCTGTTTAATGGGTTCAGTGTATTGGATCACCGGATTATCAGGGGCAGGAAAAACGACGATCGCTCAGGAATTGCATAAACTTCTTAAAACGCAGGGCGAAAAAGTTGTTTTTCTTGACGGAGATATTCTTCGCGAGGTTTTCGGGCGCAGTAACGCCTATACCCGGGATGAGCGTCAGGATTTGGCTTTGCAGTACGCGCGTTTATGCAAAATGCTCAGCACACAGGATTTGAATGTCATTTGTGCCACGATTTCTATGTTTAAGGAATGTCACCAATGGAATCGGGACAATATAGTTAATTATCGGGAAATTTATTTACGAGTTCCGTTGGATATTTTAAAGAAAAGAGATTCAAAACAAATTTATAGCCGCAATGCTCAGGGAACGCTGAACCAGGTGATGGGCGTCGATATTCAGTATGATGAACCGGAACAGCCGGATTTAATTATTGAGAATGATGGAAGCGAAAATCCATCGATCATCGCAAGAAAAATTTATGAACACTTCAAGTAATATTATCAACCGCGCTAAGTTTGAGTTCGGTACAAAAGCCGAAACACTGGAAAGAATTTCAGGATATCTGGAAACTGTTTTTTCTGAAGAGGTATTGTATTTTTCCGTCGGAGAATGGCGACTTAACAAAGATCATATTATTAAAGAGATCAAAACAAAATTTGGTTTTAGGAAAATACTGGTGGTGAGAAGCAGCGCTTTGGGTGAAGACAATCAGTATGAATCCATGGCCGGAGTTTATAAAAGCCGGCTTAATGTGGATGCCAACGATAGTCAAGACATTGACGCTGCAGTGGAAGAAGTGATAGCTTCGTACAAAGGAAATCCTTCCGACCAAGTGCTTGTTCAACCCATGACTAAAGAAATTGCCGTCAGCGGCGTTATCATGACGCATACGCTGGAAGACGGAGCGCCTTATTACGTCATTAATTATGATGATTTATCCGGACGAACAGATTCTGTCACCGGTGGCGTCGGTGTACACAAAACAGTTTTAGTTAATCATCAATGTGATCGATCGCATTTTGATTCAAACCGTCTGCGGGCGATGATTGATTTAACCAAAGAAATTCAGTCGATCTGCGGGAATTTGCCTTTGGATATTGAGTTTGGTCTGACCAAAGAAAATAAGGCCTATTTATTTCAAGTTCGTCCAATCAGTTTGTCACGTCATTGGACGGAAGGTGTTTCTGCTCAGATTAATCAGACTGTTTCCGAAATTTGTCTTATATTTAAAAAAATTTCACATCCACAGAAAAATATTTATGGCGATCGAACAATTCTGACGACGATGACCGATTGGAATCCGGCGGAAATGATCGGTGTCATTCCCGATCCTTTGGCCGCGAGCCTTTATCGTGAATTGATCACCAAAGATGTTTGGGTCAAAGCCCGTACGCAAATGGGTTATCGGGATTTCAGTAAAGAATTGATGGTTATGATCTATGGCCGGCCCTATATTGACGTTCGTTGCAGTTTCAATTCATTTTTACCGGAAGGACTTGATCCAATTGTTTCACAGAAACTAGTTAATGCTTGGCTCGACCGTCTGGACCAATATCCTGAACTGCATGATAAAGCCGAGTTTGATATCGCTCAGACCTGTCATGATTTTTCATTCGACGACGAATTTCAAGAACGTTATTCGCAAATATTGTCAGAAAATGAATTTGAATATTTTAAGAAATTACAAAAAGAGTTAACGGTTAAGGCATTAACTTTAAGTGAAGATAATACACTCGTAACATCGTTAGCGATGATTGATCGTCTGATCCAGAAACAACAGCGAAGAAAGAATGAAGCGGACGATGTCTATAGTTTGATCGAAGAATGTAAAAATGAGGGGACAAAGCCGTTTGCAATTATTGCCCGACATGCTTTTATCGCCGAGAAATTCCTACGTTCAGCAGTGAGAAAAGATGCTATTCAGGATGAGCGTGTTAATGAGTTTAAACAATCCATACACACCATCACCACTGAAATGACTCAAGATTTACAGACGGTTTCTAAAGAGAAAAAGAATCATGCCGTATTTATGGAAAAGTACGGACATCTTCGTCCGGGAACATATGACATCCAATCTTTATGTTATCGGGACAGAATGAATATGTTGAAGAGTGAAATAAATCTTCCGGAACTGCCGGCGAAGAAAAAGTTTGTTCTTACACGTTCAGAAACGGAAAAAATTAATCAACTATTGTCTGACACAGGTATTTCCATTTCGGCTGAAGATTTGTTGGAGCATGCCCGATTAGCGATTCAGGGACGAGAATATGCCAAGTTTGTATTCACAAGGAATGTTTCAGATATATTGGAATCTTTGGTCACATGGGGAGTAAAAAATGATTTATCCCGACGGGATTTGTCATTGATGAAGATTGAAGATTTATTGAAGTTTTGGCAAGAAAAAGATAATGACGGATTGATGGAATCTTTCCGAGAAAATAAAGATGACGTTATAAAAAACCAAATCTTAACACGTCAAATTGCCCTGAGTTATTTGATTCGAGGAGAACGTGATATTTATATTGTTCCTATGCACCGCAGTGCCCCGAATTTTATCGGACAAAAACGTATTGATTCTGAGGTTGTCTGTATCGCCGGACATTCGTCGGCGGATGTAGATATTAAAGATAAAGTTGTCTGTATTGAAAATGCTGATCCTGGATATGATTGGATTTTTACAAAAGGGATTAAGGCGTTGATTACAAAATACGGTGGAACGAATTCACATATGGCTATACGCTGCGCGGAATTTGGCCTTCCAGCGGCGATTGGCTGTGGAGAAGAGGCCTATCAGCGGATTGTCGAAGCAGGCCGAGTGGAACTCAACTGCGCCGATAAAATTTTAAGACCACATAGTTTGGAGTCATAAAATGACAAAAATTGGAATTACGATGCGGGTGATTGAAACTCAAGGTTATAAAGAATCGCGCGATGCGCTGGCGCATGATTGGTATGATTTTATGGAATATGCGTTTAAGGATGTCGCATGGATGCCTATTCCAAATATTGGGACAAACGTCGTCGATTATGTCAAAAAATGGGGAGTAAATAGTTTTATTTTTTCCGGAGGAAATGATATCGGTTCTTCGCCTGCAAGAGACGAAACCGAACGTTCACTTTTAGAATACGCATTGAAGGATAAATTGCCTGTATTTGGTGTTTGCCGAGGGTTGCAGTTTATTCATCATTATTTTGGAGGAAGTTTATCTGAATGCGATCCGCAGATTCATGTGGCTAAACAGCATACGGTTTTATTGAATGATCAAATTTCTAAAACGTTGGGTGCTGCAAAAGAATATAAGGTGAATTCTTATCATAATTTTGGAATACGCGGCCGTGATCTCGACGATCGATTGCAAATAACCGCGGCTACCGACGGTGAATGGGTTGAAGGCATTGAAGTAATCGGCTCACCTATTAGGGCTGTGATGTGGCATCCGGAACGAGATAAACCTTATCGAGAAACAGATAAAAAATTAATGTTAAACACTTTATTGAATGGATGAAGAAATGAAAACGATTATTTTAGCCGGTGGACGAGGCTCAAGGATGAAAGGGTTAACCGACGAGAAACCTAAATGTTTGAATGTTCTCGCCGGGCGGACACTATTTGATTGGCAATTGGACGCTTTATTCGAGGCTGGCATGAACGATATTGTTGTTGCTCGTGGATATAAAAAGGAATTACTCAATGATCCGTCGAAGTTTAAAACCGTCGACAATCTTCGTTGGGATCAAACCAACATGGTCGGTACATTGTTGTGCGCGCGTGAATATTTAAAAAACAATGAATGTATCGTTGCCTATGCGGACATCGTTTATCATCCGGATATCATTAAGAAATTAAAGGAAGCCAAAGCGGATATTGTTATCACTTATGACCAAAAGTGGCGTGCACTTTGGGAAATCCGTTTTGCAGACCCTTTAGCCGACGCTGAAACATTTCAGTTGGATGAAAATAATCGCATTACCGATATCGGGCGTAAAACAAATAATCCGGCGGAGATTCAAGGTCAATATATGGGCCTTTTAAAATTCACACCTAAAGGTTGGAGTCAGGTGGAAGAGGTTTTCGCCGAATTAACTCCCGAGAAAATCGACAAACTGGATATGACTTCGCTTTTACAATTGATTCTGAAAAAGAATTTTCCCATCACGGCGGTTCAAATCAATGGACGATGGGCTGAGGCGGATAGTGAGAGTGATTTAAGAAGTTATGAACAAAAATTAAATACCGAAGGCTGGTCGCATGATTGGAGATTTGACAAAGCCGGTTTAACTCGTCGATAAAAAGTAAAAGGAATGGATATGAGCAATTGCGACACAATGAAACATGGTGATTTTACTAAATTAGCGGAAAGCTATTCAAAACACCGTCCGGCGTATTCTCCGACGGTATTAGCTGCTATTTTAGGGGCATTGAATAAAGATCGAAAACAAATCGATTTTGTCGACGTCGGAGCGGGAACAGGAATCTGGACGAGAATGGTTGCGGCTCAAGGTTGCCGTACTACCGCGGTTGAACCAAATGATCAAATGCGCGAATACGGACAAAAGGGAAATGCAGGCTTGAATATTCACTGGCAAGCCGGTTCCGCTGAACAAACCAATTTAGATCATAATTGTTGTGATCTTTTATCGATGGCGTCTTCATTTCATTGGCCCGATTTTGATAAAGCTACCAAAGAATTTTATCGGCTTATCCGTCCAGAAGGATATTTTGTCGCCCTGTGGAATCCTCGATATATTGAGGCTAACCCAATGCTCGTCGAGATCGAAGAAAAATTAAAGCAAATGGTCCCTGGAATGAAACGAAAATCGTCGGGGCGTTCAGAATTTTGTGATACCTTAACTGATCGTTTGCTTCAGTGCGGGCATTTTGAAGATGCTCTTTATCTAGAGGGTAGGCACGTCGAGATTATGACTCCTGACCGGTACATTGGCATTTGGGATTCGGTCAACGATATACGGGTCCAAGCGGGTGAACAGATTTTTAAGCAATTCATGGATTTTGTCAAAGATAAAGTTCAGGGTTTAAAACAGATTGAAACGACCTATTTGACCAGAGCCTGGATGGCGAAAACAAAGAAAAAGGCATGAATCTAGACGAAAAAATGAAAATTGTTTTTCTTGTCTGCGCCGGGAGAGCGGGCTCAGGTTTTTTGCATAGTTTGCTCGACTCACATCCGCAAATTTTAATGTTACCGATGGAATTAAAATTCCACGAAAGTTGGGAACGGCTTGGTTGTGATCGAATAACTGATGCGCGGGAAATGGTTCGCGTTTGGACGGAATCAACCAAATTGGTCAAGTTAAAGACAGGCATTCATTATGGATTTGAAGAGGGGAAAAATAATTTCACAAATTGCGACGTAAAGTTATTTCATGAAAAGTTTGAAGAATATCTTCGGCAGTATGGGCTTAAACGTGCAAAAGTTTTTCATGCTTTGCATCGGGCTTATGCCGCAGGAATTGGTCAGGACATCAGTCAGGTGAAAGTTATTATTGAGTTTAGCGCATCACCCAAATGGATTGAAGCAGCTTTAGAAGATTTTCCTAAAGCGGGGATTATCCATGTCGTTCGGGATTTTAGGGCGAATTATGCTTCATTAAAACAACATTATATTAATACTCGACGGGGATTGGTTGATTTTGAGGCGAAAGGGATTAGTCAGAAGATCGCGGTCTTATCTATACTTCAGTCTTTATTTTTGATCAGAAGAATCAATCAATTGGAAACCCGTTTGAATGAACATCAAATTTATCATGTTCGTTTAGAAGATTTGCATCATTCATTGAAGGAAACAGTCGACGGCGTTGCCCGATGGCTAGGGATTCAGCCGAGTGAAATATTATATGAAAGTACTTTGGGAGGCAAGCCCTGGTTGGGAAACAGCGCCTTTGGAAAGTCTGTTCAAGGTGTAAATACGGAAGTATTAAACCGTTGGAAACAAAATTTAAATTTGTCAGAAGTTTTGATGATCAATTATTTTTTTAAGCCGGAATTGAAGCAATTTCATTATGAATCGTCGGAAGATGATGAAAAGATTTATGGTTTTCCAATGTTTTTACGTTGGTGGTTGCCGTTCAGAAATGAGTTTTGTTTCCGTCTGCCCAAGGGAGAATCTAAAATTAAAGGTGTGCCCAACGGTATGATCCTATTACTGAGAGCTACTAGAGAAATCCTTCGGTATGCGGTCCGATTAATATTTTATCCAATTTCAAGAGTGTATTTAACTCAGTTAGGAGTGCAAAATGAAATCAAACGTTCTTATTAAAGGAAAACTGATTTATTTAAGACCACCAACGGAGAAAGACGTTTACGGGAATTGGTGGACGTGGCTGAATGACGCCGAGGTTACACGGAATATGAACAAGGGGTATGACGGGAATACCGCCGAGAAGCAAATGCAATTTTTTAAAAGTATGGAAAATTCAAAGACAGATTGTGTATTGGCTGTGTGTACATTAAACGGCGATCAGCATATTGGGACGACGGCGATTCATCAGATCCGTGAAGAAAACAATCGGCTGACCGGAAATTTTGGAATTTTGATCGGAGAAAAGGAATTTTGGGGCAAAGGCATCGGCAGTGAAGTTTGGGAGCTGATGGTTAAAGAAAGTTTTGAAAGTTTGGGATTACAAACGATTATCACAAAAATATTCAGTACGAATATACCGTCATTAAAGATTGCCGAGAAAATCGGCTTTAAAATCATCGGTACGAAAGATAATGAATTTGAAAAAGACGGGCAGCCGATTAAACGTTATGTTCTGCAACTGAATAAGGAAGATTATGAAGGCTCTCTCTAGAGTAGGGATTATTGGTTGCGGCCGTATTTCAGGATGGAATGAGCTTGATCCAGACCGTGAGAAGCCATGCACCCACGTCGGGGCTTACCGCATGCGCGCGGATGTTCTTATTGCCGGATGTTGCGATCTAAATCTTCAGATGGCCGAGAAATTTGCAACGAATTTCAATATTCCGTTCTTTACAGACTCCGTTGCAGAATTATTGAAGGAGAAATTGGATATTGTCAGCGTATGTATCCCGTATAAATTTAATCGCGCGACGATCAGCAAGATTGCGCGATCCAAAAACAAACCCAAAAAGATCTTATTAGAAAAACCGATTGCGGATAACTTGAGTGATGCGAAAAAGATTCTGGAATTATGCGACCAAAATAATATCAAACTGTATGTGAATAATCGTCGGCTGTCGCCATTTTATCAAAATTTTAAGAAAGTGATCGCTGAGAAATTTCAGAATAAAATTATCTCTATAGGTGCTTGGTGTTCTTCCGGTATGCATACCATCGGAATTCATATGGTGGATTTATTACGCAGCGTCGCGGGAGATGTGGACAGCGTGTACGCCACCTGTGAGAAAGAATGTGTCCACAAATTACCATACAGCGCGAATTTTACGCCGGACGATTTACGTTATAACGCTTTTATTGTGTTCAAAAATGGCATAGAAGCCATGTTATTCAATTCAGCTCGTACTGATTATACATTTTTTGAAGTGGAAGCGATTTGTAAGACTGGTCGGGTAAGAGCGGCGGACAATGGCAACCGATTGATGTATCAGGAAAAAATTACACCGAAAGGTTCAACGCTTTCCTATCGTCTTGGAAAAGAAAATGAAGTTCATGTTTCCAAAGAGCCGCTTTTTAAAAGGCTCATCGACGAGGTCATAGACGGCTCTTATAAAAATTCTCCCATTAACGGTCAAGAAGCGCTGAAAAGTTATCAAGTGATTGAAGCGATGAAGAAATCAGCGCGGACGAGAAAGGTACAATATATAAATGATTGAAGGCTTGAAAATTATTTCTGTGATCACGGCCCGCGGCGGTTCAAAAGGGCTTCCTGGAAAAAATATTATTCCTTTAGGTGGGAAACCATTAATCGCTTATACGATTGAAGCATCGGTTGGTTCAAAATATATCGACACGACCGTCGTGTCGACGGACTATGAAGATATTCGCAATATTTCCCTCCAGTACGGGAGCGAAGCGCCTTTTTTAAGGCCGGCAGCGCTGGCATCAGACACAGCCCATTCACCAGATGTCGTCGAGCATGCCGTCAACTATTATGAAAAAAATATGAATATGGAATATGGAATCACTTTGATGCTGCAGCCTACATCACCATTTCGCAACAGCCGTCATATTGATGAAGCCATTGAAAAATTTATGTCGGATAAAACTTTGGATTCTCTGATTTCCATCAAAAAACAAGATTATCCGCCGTACTGGATGTTTAAAACAGAAGGAAGCCGGTTAAAGACAGCTTTTGAATTTGAAAAAGGTGTGAATGTGTTTAATTTGGAACGGCAACAATTTCCTCCGGTCTATCGGCCCAATGGCGCAATTTATGTGACGTGGCGAAAATATTTGAAAGAATTTGGTGCCATCGTCAATCCCAACAATAACGGTTTTTATATTATGAAAGAAGAAGATTCGATCGACATTGATAGCCGTGCCGATTTAATCAATGCCGAAGAGGAATTTCAAAAACGTTTTAATGTTAAAGTTTAATAAAGGGTAACTATGTCTGATAATTACGGAAAACCATTATTCTCCCAATTAAAATATTGCATTCGCTGTTGCCTGCCTGATACGAATGAAAGCATCGAGTTTGACGCGATGGGTATTTGTAAGGCATGTTTGGCGTCTGAACAGAAAATGCATATTGACTGGACGGAACGGCAGAAATTATTGACGAAGATTCTTGAATATTATAAGGAACGCGCCGGTAATAATTATGATTGTATGGTGCCGATCAGCGGCGGGAAAGACAGTATTTTTCAACTGCATGTATTGCGAAAAGTTTACAACATGAACCCGCTCGCCGTAACCTTCAGCCACAACTGGTTTACGGAAACAGGTAAGAAAAATCTGGAAACATCTATAGAGAAATTGGATGTGGATCATATTATGTTTACTCCGAAACGATCTTTGGTCAATCGTGTCGCCCGGGAATCATTGAAACATATTGGAGATGCGTGTTGGCATTGTCATACGGGCGTTGAGAATTTTCCTTATCAAGTCGCTGTTTCATACAATATTCCGCTCATGGTTTATGGAGAATCCTTGGCCGAATTTTCCGGAAAAGACACGTATGAAAATATTGGTGAGTTTGACCCTGAACATTTTTTAAAGTATTCAGCGAGAAAGAAACCGGAAGAGTTAATTTGCAAGGATATTCCAGCATCAGAAATGATGGCGGCTTTCCGACGGCCGGGCATTGAAGACATTACGAAGGTTGGAATCAAACGTATCTTTTTAGGCGATTACATGTTTTGGGATTTGGAAAAACAAACGGAATTTGTCATCAAAGAATACGGCTGGAAGGAAGATAAAGTAGAAGGAACGTATAAGCGATATAAAAGTGTTGAATGCCGTATGCCGGGTGTGCATGATTATGCCAAATTTGTCAAACGCGGATTTGGCCGCGGAACAGATTTTGCCGCTCAAGACGTTCGCGCGGGCCTTATGACCCGTGAAGAGGCTTTTGAAATGGCGCGGAAATATGATCAGGAACGCCCGGAAAGTCTGGATTATTATTTAAAAATAACCGGATATACCGAAGAGGAATTTCTAAAAATTCTCATGGAACAGCGTAAAGGTGCAGCAAAAAATCTTCCCACGATCACAAAAGTTGGCGAAAAAATTAGCGACGGACAAAGGCCAGAAAAAACAAAATTATGAAACCATTTTATCAATTAACAGCTACCCAAGCGATTAGTCAAATCAATAAGGGAGTTTTATCGTCGAAAGCTCTTGTGCAATCTTGTTTGGATCGTATCAAAGAAACCGATCCGATTGTCCAGGCCTGGGTTTGTCTCGACGCTGACAAAGGCTTGGAACAAGCTGAGCAAATTGATCGGGGCCCCGAGAAGGATATTTTATCCGGCGTTCCCGTGGGGATAAAAGATATTTTCAATACACACGATTTTCCGACGTGCATGGGCAGTTCGATCTGGAAAGGTTTTATGCCCGGTAATGACGCACGGGTTGTAACAAATATTAAACGTGCGGGGGGAGTCGTATTCGGTAAAACGGTCACGGCAGAGTTTGCCGTTCATCATCCCGGACCGACGAAGAATCCGTATAGTTTGGATCATATTGCGGGGACGTCATCGACGGGATCGGCGGTGGCGGTTGCGACCGGTCAAGTGCCTTTGGCGATTGGAACACAAACGGCAGGGTCGACGATCAGGCCGGCGAGTTATGTGGGTATTTATGGATATAAACCTTCGTTTGGCGTTGTGCCGCGAACAGGCGTGCTTAAAACACTAGACACATTAGATCATGTGACTTGGTTTGCGCGATGTATCGAAGATTTGGAATTGATGCTCGATGTTTGCCGGGTGCATGGACCTAATTATCCATTTGTTTACGAAAACTTTGATTTGAAAGCGAAACCGAATAAAGATCGTCGCTGGAAAGTAGCTTTTGTCAAGACACACGTGTGGGACCAAGCTGAATCTTATACACGTGATTCTATGGAGAAATTTGCTGATCTTTTACGGAGTAAAGGAATCACTGTTAACGAAGAAAATATTCCTGAAAAATTGTCACGCGCTCATCAAGTCCATCAGGTCATTTATCAAAAAGCATTGTCCTATTATTTTCAGGAAGAATACAAGAATCATAAAGATCAAATAAGTCCCATCATGCAAGAGATGATTGAACAGGGACAAAAAATATCAATTCAAGATTACCACGCCGGGCTGGACCAACAAAATCAATTGGCTAGATGTTTCACTGAACATTTTCAGGATTATGATATCGTTCTGTCGCATTCAACCACGGGACAGGCGCCTTTGATTGATGTCGACGAGAAACCAGACCCGTGCCTTGTATGGACATTATGCCGTTTGCCTGTGATTGGCGTGCCTGTTTTTAAAGGTCCCGACGGTTTGCCGTTTGGTGCGCAGTTGGTGGCCAAACATTATGATGATTATTCTCTTCTGGCTTTTGGCCGGCATTTAAAAGATTTAGGAATTTTGAAAGATGCGGAAGTAGCTAATATTAACGCCATCATCGAGACGAAATGAACACAGAAGTAAAACATATTTGGATTGAACGCTTGACGTTGGCAAAAGCAGCGGTGTTTTTCTTTTTGTACGGCTTAGATAAAACCGCAAAATTATTTTATCATTCAGCCAGCCGTTCAGGAAAAATCGGGGCAAAGTTATTCCCGCGATTTACACATATCATTTTGGAGAAGGGCGTTCCGGATAAAAATAATCGGGCGCTTTTATATAAAGTCGAAGAGGACACAGTTAAATGTGTTGAATATTTCTTTAAGTCTTTATCCTCAGAAGATATTTGTATACCGAAGAATTATCAAGATTATCGTCAAGAATGGATGTGTATTCATAAAGGGAATGCAGAAAAGGAAATAAGAAATAAAATAAGTTTTCTTTACCGGTTGGATTATTATTACCAGAAGAAATTTAATGCGGAACAGAAAATATCTGTTTGGCTCGACGATATTTTGTTCAAACGCGGGCTGGCACAGATTACATTTGACTGTATTAAGGAACCAAACTTGAATTATTGGTCTAGCTGGAAGTTTTTTCTCTGTGTTTACCCGTGGCCTGGGTTATTATTTTTAAATTTTGCGTGCGCATTTATCAGTTTGTTTCGTCGGCCGCAAACGAGTATAAACAACGAAAAGAAACAAATAACTATTTTTGAAGAATATATTTCAAATATATATTCGCGTTTTCCCGAGGCTGGTCATCTTTTTTGGTATGAAGCATCCGGCTTGGCTGCGGAACGTGTGATTCTTTATTTTGATCGTAAGGATTCTCCGATCAGTGAGAAAGCAATCAAAAATATTAAAGAACATAACATGAGTTACATTACGTTTTCAAATTTCCCGATTTATGTCAAAAGACCATTTCAAGTGTTCTTTAAGGTATTGTCACAAATGCCTGCTCCAAAGATTTTAAAAAGAGAAAATTTTGGTTTATGGAATTATACGGTTTATTATGCTTTTAAATTGGAATATTTCCGGCAGTTCTTTCGTCAGCACCAATGTCGAGTGCTTCACCAACACCAGGAATTTGGGCCGAGCACGCTTTTAAAAGCATTAGCTATTCGGGCCGAAGGTGGAATTTTTGTGTGGAACCACTGGTCAGTGGATCACTATCCCGTCGCTTATTTTAATTATGCGTTTGCTGATCTTTTATTGTCGTGGGGACCTTATAATGACGGATATTTTAAAGCGCATGCCATTCAATATAAAGCCTTGGTACAAACGGGAATGATTGCGGGCGATAATATCCTCGAGAAGGATGTTTTTTTCGGTCAAGAAATCCGTAAAAAATTTTCATCCGATGTCCGTCTTATTATTACGGTACTAGACAGTACATGTGCTCCGGATACGCCGAATTCTATTAGTACGATGATTTATTTTTATAAAACTATATTTAGAATGCTGGATCAGCATCCTACGTGGGGAATTGTGGTTAAGTCTAAAGGGCATCATATTGCCAAGCTTCCTGATCCGACTTTATTTGAAGAAATTCAGGCTCTTGAGAAAGAGAAGCGATGTGTCGTATTAGAAGGGCAAACGCGCGTGTCTGTAGCCGCAGGGGTGGGAGATGTAAGTGTTTGTTATAGTATGAACACGGCGGGAATTATTGCCGCACTGGCCGGTAGGAAAACGGTATTTTGGAATATTACCTCGACGGTAGAGCATCCGCTTTATTATTTAGGCGGAAAAGGGACATTCATTTTTGAAAGTGAAGAACAAATTGAACAAGCATTGATTGATATTCATAACGGAAAACTTGGTATTGGTGATTTGTCCCGACACCTTCATTTGTTTGACGCCTTTCAGGACAGTCGTGGACGTATCCGTTCCGGTCAGTTGATTTCAAAAATTATTCGAGAAATGGAAACAGGAAAAACAGCGGATATGGCATTACAAAATGCCGTGCGGGAATATGGAAAAATGTATGGAGAGGATAAAGTATCAGGTTATCCTGCGGTCAGTAATCATGAGGTTGAATTTTTATGGCAGAAAGTGCGGGAACGGATCAGACAACGGGATATAACTCCTGTCGTTTTTAAAAAGGAGGGGATTTTAACATAAATGTGCGGCATTGCTGGTTTGCTTAATTTTGGAAATTCAGGAATTGATCGGGACAAGATCCAATCTATGACCGATGCTTTGGCTCATCGCGGTCCTAATGGTGAAGGGATATACATCAATGGCCGAGTGGGATTAGGGCATCGCCGTTTGTCCATCTTTGATTTGTCAGACGCTGGACGACAGCCTATGGCTTCCCCCGACGGACGTTATCACATTACGTATAATGGTGAAGTTTACAATTGGATAGAAATCCGTCAACAATTGAAATTTAATCAATGGAAATCCAAAACAGATACAGAAACTATTCTTCAGTCATATATTGAACGCGGCGCGGATTGTTTGCAATTATTTAACGGAATGTTTGCGTTTGCGATTTGGGATAATCAAGAACAGAAACTTTTTGCGGCACGGGACCGCGTCGGGGTAAAACCATTTTATTACGGAATTTCTAACGGGGGTTTTTATTTTGCCTCTGAACTTAAAGCTTTTTTTGCTGGTGGTTTTCCCAAAAAAATTAATTATACAATGATTTATGATTTTTTGCGTTGGGGATTGATCGACCATAGCACGGCCACTTTTTTTGAGAATATTGTTTCATTAGAACCAGGAAATTATATGACCGTCGATAAAGACGGAAATACGCGCATCGTCCGCTATTGGGATTTGGTTGAAATTGTTAATCACGCAAAGACCATAGATACTCAAGAAGCTATTGAGCAATATCAGATGTTGTTGGGTGATGCGATTAACTTGAGAATGCGTGCGGATGTTCCCGTCGGGGCTTTTTTAAGCGGTGGAATAGACTCGTCGATATTAGTTTCTTGGTTGGCAAAACATTACACAGGCGGTCATTTACAATGTTACACATATGAATTTGATACCGGCGGGGCGGGCGAAGGATTATTCGCCCAGGAAGTTGCCCAGTCATTGGGATTAACGACGAATATTTCAACATTGGGGTATAAAGAGGTCCCGGAATATTTCAAGAAAGTGCTTTTTCATGAAGAAATGCCGGTGACATCTCTGAGAGTATTGTCGGCGCATAAACTTTATGAAGAATATAAAGATGGTGCGACGGTCATTCTTGAAGGCCATGGAGGGGATCACGTCGGTGGAGGTTTTGAATACTATTTTGCTGCATATATTCTTGATACGATGGAGCGAGAAGGTACAGAAGCCGCCCAGCAAGAATTTCATAAAATCATGGATCAATACGGTGTCGCTAAAGAAGGCCGTTTATCCAAGTTTTTTAATTGTGTGGGAGCTATTCGTCGAGTGGGTTCATCCACTCAGGACGGAACTCCGTTCGTTAAGACAGATTGTTTAGACCAAACTTTTTTACGGACGCATCAATCCAACCATGTGGATTTTAGAAGACCGTTTCGGTCTCATTTATTAAACGCGCAGTACATCGATACGTTTCATCATAATCTTCCGAGGGTATTACGTTATGCGGACCGCGGTTCCATGGCCGTCGGAAGGGAAACGAGAGTACCCATGTTGGATTACAGGATACTTGAACTGGGATTTAAGAGTAGTGAAAAAGCCCGTGTTTTTGAAGGGCAGCAAAGATATTTTATGCGGCAGGCGGCCAAGAATTTATTACCGGAGAATATTTTGAATCGTCCTAAGCGCAGTATTGTCGACCCGCAGCGTCGCTGGTTACAGCATGAATTGCGTGATTGGGTGCAGGATTTATTCCGATCCAATAGTTTTAAAACCAGGGGTATTTTTAATCAAGAACAGGTCATCAAAGAATATGAGCGATATTGCCGGGAAGAAAAGCCTGTTACCGGTTTTCACATTTTTCAATATATAAATATGGAATTATGGTTTCAAACCATGATCGACGGCCCAGTACATTCCAGAAAGGAAGAAAACAGTGTCTATGAACAAGTCTAATGTATTAGAGGAACAATATGCTGGATTAAAAACAAATGTAAACGCATTAATCCAATCATATGAAGAAAGATTGAACAGTATTGATCCATTTGGGATGGGGCTGTATGCCCGAATTACTTCTTGCGTGCAGATTTTGCGTGATTGTGACGACCGCTTTTTTGAAAAAACTAATCCGGACCAATATTTAAATCAAATATTCCAGCGCCAGATTGAATTTCTCGATACGATTGATGCCTTGATGAAACGTTTGGACATTAAAGGAAAATTTGTGGATACGGGCGGCCTTTCCGATAATGAAGCACGTGATATGCTGCATAAAGATTTATTTAATCAAACATGGCACACATTAAAAATGTCGGGTGATCCATTCAATGATTATCAGCCTTATATAAATCTTATTAATAAGCGTTTAGCTATTAATGGATTAGACCAAAGATTTTTTCAAGGTAAGAAAACGCTCGACGTTGGTTGCGGTACAGGCCGGTTTTGTTTTTCGATGGCTGGTTTAGGCGCCGATGCCTGGGGCATCGATCCGGGTAGCACGTCGATTGAACAGGCTCAACAGTTGGCGAAATCATTTCATATGGAAAATCAGACGCATTTTATCGTCGGAAATGCTTATGCTTTGCCGTTTGAGGATAAGTCATTTGATTTTGTGGTCTGCAACGGTGTTCTTCACCATCTCGATTCTCCGGAATTAGCTTTAAAAGAAATTCACCGTGTTTTAAAAAACGATGGAGATTTTTGGTTATATATAGAAGGCAGCGGCGGGATTTATCATGATGTTTGGAGTTTGATTTGCCGTTCATTTAATAATATATCATTATCGCGTACCTTGGAAGCCGTCAAACAACTGAAGATACCAAATATGCATTTTTGGACGGACATATTTTATGCTAAATATCATTTGGTTTCATGGGATGAAAATGTGGCTCGTCTCAAAAGAATCGGTTTTAAAGAAGTCATACGCAAAAAAGGTGCAGAATTAATTGATTTGGATATTGAAATGTTTAAAGATGATCCATTCGCTAAAATTAAATTTGGTGATGGTGGATTACGTATGCTTATTAGAAAATAGGTGGATCTATGAATAAAATTTTATCAAATTCTAATGTCGTGAGTCCAGTTCGTCAAAAACCGTTTGAAGCTTGCTGCTATGTAAGCGGCCGGGAAAAAGAATTGTTGATTGAATGTTTAGAAAGCAATCAATGGTCGACGTTCAAAGGCGGTACGGAAGGCCGGGATATTGAAGAAATAGGATACATGACTTCCAAGAAGGCTGCGGAATTTGCTCCGTTGGACAATCGTTTCCTCGGAGGAAAATATATCCGCGAATTCGAGGCATTGTCGGCGGAATATTTTGGATCGATGTTCGCGGTCTCTGCCAATTCAGCTACGTCCGCTTTAGTCATGGCTTTGGGCGCATTCAACCTTGAGCCGGGCGATGAGGTTATTGTACCATGTATGTCCTTTAACG
>JAGOSC010000109.1 GCA_018062515.1 Candidatus Omnitrophota bacterium | reverse complement strand
GTTAAGGTTTATCATCTGGGTGGAGGAACCGCTTGGTTTTTCCACCCAGATATCGTTGATTTCTGAAATATTCCCGATGAATAAGTTGCAAACAGTTAGATTGTTGGTACAATTTGACTATGACAATCATTGATATTATTATTCTAGGAATTGTTGAAGGAATCACGGAATTTCTTCCCGTTTCATCCACTGGTCACTTGATCCTCACCGCAAAATATCTCGGCTATCCGCAAACCGAATTTCTCAAAAGTTTTGAAATTTTTATCCAATTAGGCGCTATTTTAGCCGTTATTGTCTTATATGGCCGAACATTATTTCGAAAAAAAGAAGTATGGACTCGAGTTTTAGCTGCTTTCATACCTACCGCGGTTATTGGATTTCTTCTCTATAAATTGATTAAAAATTATCTATTTGAAAGTCCGATGTTGATAGCCTGGTCGCTTTTTTGGGGAGGAGTGGTAATTATTATTTTTGATCTCTTCCATAAAGAGGAAAATTCAAAAATTGACACAATTGAAGGCATTTCACATAGAACGGCGGTTATTATTGGACTTTGCCAAACAGTGGCGATTATCCCGGGCGTTTCACGTTCTGCGGCGAGTATTCTGGGCGGCTTAATGATGGGAATTAAAAGAAAGACGGTTGTTGAATTCTCATTTCTGCTGGCCGTTCCGACGATATTAGCGGCCACGTGTTACGATCTTTTAAAAAGCTCAAAAAACTTAAGTTTTGATCAGTCCGGGTATTTTGCTTTAGGATTTTTTGTTTCATTTATCGTCGCATTAATAAGTATTAAATTTTTATTAAGATACATTCAGCACTTTAATTTCATTCCTTTTGGTATTTACCGTATTCTTTTATTTGTTTTTATAGTAACGACCACCGCTTGCTCAAATCCTAACCCTAAACCTTTTACTGAATTTGTATCCCAAACCAATGACTTTGTTTATTCAGCCGCAACCTTCAAATAAAACTAAAATAATTTATTTATTTCTCACAATTGTACTTGGTATTGTGTTGTTGTGGCCGGCCACCAATTTTCAACATATGCTCACAACTGGTGATCACGGCCGTGATCTCGATGCGGCAGAACAAGTTCTGCGGGGTAAGATTGTTTACCAAGACTATTATTGGGTTTACGGACCAATCATGCCTTATTATTACGCATTTTTTTATAAACTCTTCGGAATCAATATCCAAAGCATCTTGATTGGTAAATTTTTTATTAATCTAATGGCGGGAATCTTTTGTTATTTTGCTGTTGCTACTCTTTTTAAACCGTGGACTGCGCTAATGGCTGCACTAGGGTTCTGGAATTTTCAAGGTGATTTTCCGCATACATATAATCACGCGGGGGGCATTCTTTTTATCATTCTCATCATTTGGTGTCTGATGCGCTATATCCATAATCCGAAAACTTCAACTCTTTGGTGCGGTCTGATTTTTTGCCTAGCTTTATCCCTCATCAAATTAAACTTTGGTTTTTCTTCTCTAATAATATTCATAGTTGGCGTTTTTATGGTTGACCAAACCCTTAAAGTCGAATTTTTGCTGGAGAAAAAACTATTCTATTTATTTGCTACGGTGGTTCTGCCCATCATTACTTTTATTATTTACTGGCAACTTCTTCATCCCTTAGCACCATACGAAATCGCCCAGTGTTTTCCCTATATGCCTCAATACGACCTGCCACATACCAATTCAGTGTGGCAAGCGTTATGGACATTTACCGAAACAAAAATTCAGGATATAAGGAACGAAAGAGCATATTTAATTTTTTGCATACTTTTGTGTTGGTGTGTAACGCTAACCGCAATACTTTGGTTCAAAAATAAATTAGAATATCAACAAAAGAAAATCCTTAAGATACTTTTTGTGTTTTTGCCATTATATGCGCTGTTTAATTTTCACGAATATTTAAGAAGTGGTGTACCGTATCGCTGGTATTGGGCTGAGCCGCCGCTAATCATATTTATTTTTATTATCTTTGAAACAGCTTCCAATAGTCTACCTAGGTTCACTAGGGCGCTGTTCTGGGGAATGATAGTGGTTTGGATAGGATTACATTCTTTTGAGACTACCGCGAATGCGAATATGCCTAGAAATCCTACTCAGAAAATCATTGGTCCACGGGGCGGGATTTATGTCAGTAATTTTCCCGATTGGTTAATGACGGTGAATTCCACAACAGAATATTTAAACAAAACCTTAAAGCCGGGGGAGACATTTTTAGCGATACCGTACAATATACTTTACAATTACTTAACCGGTAGTCCAAGTCCAACACGGCAGAATATTTTTTTCGCGTTTATACACATTCCACCTGAACAGGAACTT
Organism: Candidatus Omnitrophota bacterium; assembly: GCA_018062515.1. Taxonomy (GTDB): domain Bacteria; phylum Omnitrophota; class Gorgyraeia; order Zapsychrales; family Zapsychraceae; genus JAGOSC01. The sequence continues at coordinate 1,749 of JAGOSC010000109.1, read as the reverse complement.
AAAATAATCGAGGAAATCGAAAACGCAAAGGTCAACACTATCGTTCTTGCCAGAGAATTTAATTCTAAAGCAGAAGCTTTTGGCGTTTTTGGAAAAACGCATTGTCCTTTACTTTGGAAATATATTCAGAAGAATTTTTCTATAGTTGAACGTTTTGGTTACTGGGACGGAGATCCTGGATGGTCCGATAGCCATGGGATAATCATTTTAAGAAGAAAATTCGCCTTTTGATATTTATTATGTGTAAATTGTTATTTCTAATGTAGAAGATCATTGCAATAAAATGGAGGTATAGGTATAATTCAGTCACATTTTATTTGATTATTGAGTAATATTTCAGTCCAAGGAAATTTGGTGAGCCAAGTAGATAATCTTAGTCTTAAAAATATTGGAATCGAGAACGTTCAAGGGCTTTTTTATAACCTTTCCTATGATGAACTATTCGAACACGAGAGAAATCCCGCTCTTGAAGGATTAGAAAAGGCTGCTATTTCTGAGCTTGGAGCCATAGCTGTCGATACCGGAAAGTTTACGGGACGTTCGCCTCGTGATAAATACATCGTTGAGGATGAAACAACAAAGGATACAGTTTGGTGGGCGGATGGCGAAACATCTGGTTCGGATAATAAACGACTTTCTCTAGAAGCGTGGAATCATCTTAAAGAAATATCGTGCCGTCAATTGAGCGGAAAAAATTTATATATTATCGACGGATTTTGCGGAACTAATGCGGACACCCGAATTAAAGTCAGATTAATTACAGAAATTGCCTGGATGGCGCATTTTTTTAAGAATATGTTTATTCGTCCGACGGCGCAGGAACTAGAAAATTTTGAACCGGACTGGACTGTTTTAAATGCGTGTAAGACTTCTTGTCAAGATTTTGCAAAATATGGTTTACGTTCCAATGTATTTGTAGCATTCAATATGAGCGAACGAATGACCTGTATCGGCGGGACATGGTACGCGGGAGAGATAAAAAAGGGGATTTTTTCCATTATGAATTATTTTCTTCCGTTCAAAGGCATCGGATCATTTCACTGTTCAGCAAATAAAGGAAAGTCAGGCGATACGGCTTTATTTTTTGGCCTGTCCGGAACGGGGAAGACGAGCCTCTCGACGGATCCCAAGCGTCAGCTGATCGGTGATGATGAGCACGGATGGGATGAAGAGGGCGTTTTTAATTTTGAAGGTGGATGCTACGCGAAATGTATCAATCTTACGAAAGAGAAGGAACCGGAAATATTTGCAGCGATCAAGCGCAATGCTCTTTTAGAAAATGTTGAAGTTGATCCTCGAGGGAAAATTGACTTTACTTCGTCGACAAAAACAGAAAATAGCCGTGTGTCTTACCCCATTCATCATATAAATAACATTGTCACACCGTTTTCTAAGGGCCGGCATCCCAAGAATATTATTTTTTTAACTTGCGATGCCTTTGGCGTGCTTCCGCCGGTATCCAAATTAACGAAAGAGCAGGCGATGTATCATTTTTTGAGCGGTTATACAGCGAAGGTGGCAGGAACTGAACTCGGTGTCACCGAACCGCAAGCCACTTTTTCCGCTTGCTTCGGTAAAGCATTTTTATTGCTTCACCCAACGAAGTATGCGGAAATCCTGGCTGAAAAAATCGAAAAACATCATTCAAATACGTATTTAATAAATACAGGCTGGGTTTGCGGACCATATGGCGTGGGGCATCGAATTCCAATTAAGGATAATCGTATAACAATCGATGCTATACTGGAC
>JAGOSC010000108.1 GCA_018062515.1 Candidatus Omnitrophota bacterium | reverse complement strand
CTCTAATACCACCCATGAAATAATGCAGCGTTGGACCAACTTCCATTGGTTCTTTCGTAATATCCACTTCCGCTAATTCTTTAAATTGATGGTACATCGACGGTAATTTTTTACGGATAACATCCGCTGGTCGACGACTGGCGATATCTAAAAACGCTCCGCCATGCGGAGATCCGCGGCCTTCGGACACTTCTTTTTTAATAGCTTTAGCGACGACATCACGGGTTAAAAGTTCTGGCGGCCGACGGGCCGTTTTATCTCCATCCAGCCAGCGATTAGCTTCTTCTTCCGTATCGGCTGTTTCCGCCGCGAATTTTGGCGGAATATAACGGAACATAAAACGTTCCTTCTTATTATTCAATAAAACTCCACCATCACCACGCACGCCTTCCGTTACCAGTATACCCTTTACCGACGGAGGCCACACCATTCCCGTCGGGTGAAATTGCGTAAATTCCATATCAATCAGTTCAGCGCCCGCGCGATAAGCCATGCCTAGACCGTCACCGGAATATTCCCAAGAATTCGATGTAATCTGCCAGGCTTTACCACCACCACCCGTCGCCATAATGACAGCTTTGGCTTTGAAAATGACAAATCGTCCGGTTTCTCTCCAGTAACCGACGAGACCGGCGACTTTTCCATCGGTGATTAACAAATCTAATCCAGTGCATTCCATATGACAGTGAATGCCTTTATGAATACAGAAATCTTGTAATGTGCGAATCATTTCCAGACCAGTTCGATCTCCGACGTGAGCCAGCCTCGGATAACGATGTCCGCCGAAATTACGCTGACTAATCAAACCTTCCGGTGTACGATCAAAAACAGCGCCCCACGCTTCCAATTCGCGAACTCGATCAGGTGCTTGCTGGGCGTGAAGTTCCGCCATACGCCATTGATTCAAAAATTTTCCGCCGCGCATCGTATCACGAAAATGAATTTTCCAATTATCACGGCTATCCACATTACCTAAAGCCGCTGCGACTCCACCTTCAGCCATAACGGTATGCGCTTTTCCTAATAATGATTTTGAAATCATTCCGGTATTGAGGCCTTTTTGCGCGCATTCAATCGCCGCGCGAATACCCGCGCCACCGGCACCGACGACCAAAACATCGTGTTCAATTGTTTGTATTTCTGAAATATTCATCTTAAAATCCCCACGTGTTGTAATCGTGCCAAATACCCATCGACACCATGCGAATATAAAAATCCGTAAATCCAACCCAAATCATACTTACCCACGCCCAGAATTGATGATGCTCATTAAGACGTGTTACTTTACTCCAAAGCGAATGCCCCAAATGTTCTTTCCCGGCAGAACAGCTGAAACAATCATGTTTCCCACCGACTAAATGACGAAAAGCATGACATCCAAATGTATAAAACGATAATAAAACAACGTTCAAAATTAAGACGATTGTCCCGACGCCAATACCAAATTTGCCTTCATGAAAAAAAGCCAAGAACGAATCATATGCCAACAGAGCAATATACCCAATCGCAATATAAAGTGTGTAGCGATGAAGATTTTGAAAAAGGAAAAACTTTGTTTCGCCTTTATAATCTTTTTGCGGAATAGCGCCCACCCCACAGGCTGGCGGCGTCATAAAGTATGCACGGTAATAAAATTTTCGATAATAATAGCATGTTGACCGGAATGATAATGGGCCTAAAAGGATAAGCATGGCGGGTGAAGCGGGTAAAAACGCCGGCCACCATGCAGGCCAAGTTCCGAGCCAGGCATGTTCTAATGGTGCCGCGCCGGGGACGTTTGGATCAATAAAGATAGCTGGAGAATAAAGCGGTGAGAGATATGAGCCGTAAAAATAATGGCTGGCTTGGAGCATTGCCCAGGTTGTGTAAATCACAAAACAGAAAAAACCTAAACCAGTAAGAAGCGGCTCCAACCACCAAGCGTCGGTGCGCTTAGTTGCCGCGAATTGGGTTTGATGTCCACCAGGTTTTTCGTGTATAGTCTGACTCAATGATTTTCTCCGATTAAGACTGGATTATAGCACAGCTGAATTCAATTCATAAAAAATAATATTTATTTTTGACCTTCATAATAAATGCGGTATACCGCGCCGGCATAATCATCCGAAACCAATAATGACCCGTCCGGCATATTTAAAACATCGACAGGCCGGCCCCAAACATTCTCTCCCTGCTTCCATCCCGTTGCGAAGTCTTCATAACTCACCACTTGATTATCTTTCACTTTCACGAGAGAAATTCGATAGCCAATTTTCTTACTTCGGTTCCAAGATCCATGTTCAGCAATAAAAATTTGATTTTTATATTCGCGAGGAAACATTTCTCCTCGATAAAACCGCATTCCTAAAGAAGCCACATGCGGCCCCAATTCTTGAGCCGCCGGTTCAAATTCGCTACAAGCACGTTGTTGACCAAATTCAGGATCTGAAATTTCTTTTCCGAAACAATAAGGAAAACCAAAATGCATTCCGGCCCGCGGCGCGTGATTAAGTTCATCCGGCGGAAGATCGTCGCCCAAATTATCCCTTCCATTATCCGTAAACCATAATTCATTGGTCTCTGCGTCCCAATCAAAACCGACGGAATTTCTTAATCCGCGAGCAAACACTTCAAGTTCACTTCCATCGGGATTCATGCGCATGATCGAACCATAGCGTTCATCCGACTTTAAGCAAGTATTACATGGTGAACCGACGGGAATGTATAATTTTCCGTCGGGTCCGAAACGAATCACCTTCCATCCATGCCAACTGTCTTTAGGCAATTTATCCGTGATGACAATCGGTTTAATCGTCGCTGGTGGAATGCCGTCTTCCATATGATCGATACGTAAAACACGACCAATTTCGCCAATGTAAAGTGATCCATCTTTGTAAGCGACACCATTCGGCGGTGTCTCAAAAATATCAGTGAGTGTAAAAATCTTATCAACTTTATAATCCTGATTTCTATCCGTCAGGATATACACTTTTCCGTCTTTACGATTTCCGACGAAAACGGTATTGTTATCACCGAGCGCCAACGATCGGGCATTTGGAATACCTTTGGCATAAAGTTCTATTTTAAAACCTTGTGGTAATTGAATATTCTCTAGCGGGTAGGTTTGCGCAGAACTAAATGTAGCCAATAGACAAAAAAGAATCAGCAGCGATAAGATTTTAATCTTCGGCATATTTCCTTTTAAGGGATTGAACAACACCAGGATCGGCCAGTGTCGTGACATCACCTAATGCTCGGCCTTCAGCCACATCACGCAATAATCGGCGCATAATTTTTCCGCTGCGGGTTTTTGGTAACTCTTGCGTAAAGATTATTGTTTTAGGACGAGCGATAGAACCGATTTTGTCGGACACATGTTTCTTTAATTCTTCTTTCATTCCATCATCCGCTTTATTTCCTTCACGAATGGTAACAAACGCGGCGATCGCTTGGCCTTTAAGATCATCGGTTATACCAACGACCGCTGATTCAGCAACGGCTTTATGGTCGACTAAGGCGCTCTCCACTTCCATCGTGCTGATATTATGTCCAGCGACGAGCATAATGTCATCCACCCGCCCCAGTAACCATAGATATCCGTCCTTGTCACGTTTCACTCCATCGCCGGGGAAATATGTGTTCGGCCAACGGCTCCAATACGTATCTTTATAACGCTGCTGATCGCCCCAAATTCCTCGCAACATCGACGGCCACGGGGAAGTAATAGCCAGATAACCGCCGCCCTCACCATTAATTTCCTTTCCAGTTTCCGTCAATACTTTAACATCGATTCCAGGTAGCGGCTTCGTCGCTGATCCGGGCTTTGTCGGAACTAAAGCCGGTAAAGGCGAAATCATAATACTGCCTGTTTCTGTTTGCCACCATGTGTCGACAACAGGACATTTTCCTCCGCCGATATGTTCCTGATACCACATCCACGCTTCAGGATTGATCGGCTCTCCGACGCTGCCTAAAAGTTTTAAACTGGATAAATCAAAATCTTTGATCCAGTCTAATCCCCATTTCATAAATGTGCGGATCGCTGTCGGAGCCGTATAAAATTTTGTGACTTTATATTTTTCAATAATTTTCCAAAAACGGTTACGTTCAGGAAAAT
>JAGOSC010000007.1 GCA_018062515.1 Candidatus Omnitrophota bacterium | reverse complement strand
GCCAACACCTAGTACTCATCGTTTACAGCTAGGACTACCAGAGTATCTAATTCTGTTTGCTACCCTAGCTTTCGCAATTTAGCGTCAGAGCTGAACCAGGAAACCGCCTTCGCCGCTGGTGTTCTTAGCAATATCTACAGATTTCACCCTTACACTGCTAATTCCGTTTCCCTCTTTCAGCCTCAAGTCTAATAGTTCGAAAGGCAGTTTACCGATTGAGCCGGTAGATTTCACCCCTCGCTTATTAGACCGCCTACTTGCCCTTTACACCCAATAATTCCGAGTAACGCTTGCCACCTCCGTATTACCGCGGCTGCTGGCACGGAGTTGGCCGTGGCTTATTCTTTAGGTACCGTCAGCTATACGGTTATTAACCGTATAGGTTTCTTTCCTAATAAAAGCAGTTTACAATCCGAAGACCTTCATCCTGCACGCGGCGTCGCATCATCAGACTTTCGTCCATTGTGAAAGATTCTCGACTGCAGCCTCCCGTAGGAGTCTGGGCAGTGTCTCAGTCCCAGTGTGGCTGACCATCCTCTCAGACCAGCTACCCGTCAAATGCCTTGGTAGGCCATTACCCCACCAACAAGCTGATAGGACGCAAGCTCATCTTAAAGCGACAGGCCCGAAGGTCCCCATCTTTAGATAAAAAACCATGCGATTCTTTATCCACATCGAAAATTACCGCCGTTTTCACGGCGCTTTGCCCGACTTTAAGGAAGATTACTTACGTGTTACTCACCCGTTTGCCGCTAATCCTTGCGGATTCGCTCGACTTGCATGCCTAATCCACGCCGCCAGCGTTCACTCTGAGCCAGGATCAAACTCTCCAAAATAACTTGGCTTTTTTTGTCTTGGTATTAATTTCAAGTATTAACGAGATAATAAATTATCAAAGATCGGTAAAAACACAGTTATATGCTGTGCAATGTGTTTCGAAATGTTAAAGAAATATACAAGAGAAGATGTTCTTTGTCAAGCCCTTTTTTCAGGAAATTTATGAATTTTTTTATTTTTCACAAACCTCAAAAGTTGGGCAGAAATAACGACTTACAAACTTCTCAAAAAAACCTTATTGGATATCTAAACAGGAGCCCTAAGATATCAGATAACATTTAAAAAAGCAAATGATTTAATTCAGTAGGCTTAAAATATTACTGTAACGTATTTTGTGAATATCATCCTTGGAGAGGTTGGACTGCTGTAATACATCTATCGACGAGGAAATATTCTGATTGGCGGGAAAATCACTGCCGAATAAAAGATGAGACGGATCCGTAACTTCTAATGCACATAATAATGAGGCGACGGATTTTGATCCGCTCGTATCGAAATACAAATTTTTAAAATATTCACTCGGAGATTTGGAGAGATCCTTAACAAAGTTTCTTTTTCTAAGCATCCCGTACGTCGAATCAAAACGTTCTTTAACAATCGGCAATACTCCTCCGTAATGCGGGAAGATAAATTTCACGTCGGGAAACTGTAAAAAAACCCCTGACATCATCATCTTTCCGATACACATCGAAACGTCAAAAACATACTCTAATACCGGTGACAATAACGGGTCATTGACGCGCTCACTCCCGATGGGATTCATAATTTGCGCGTGAACATGGATGGGAATATGCTTAGCTTGAGCATATTCAAACACGGGTTTAAAGAAATCATCGTCGAGATAAACGCCTTCACAACTCGATGACAAACTAAGAACTTTAAAATTATTATTCTGAAATGATTTTAAAATACTATCTCTTCCCATAGGATCGTTAAATGGAATGACACAAGCGCCGATAAAACGATCCGGATATTTAGCAATAATTTCACTGATTTTATGATTATAGATTTCGGCTAATTTATTCCATCCGCCGATATTAAGATGAGCATCACTGGTGGGATATAACAAGAGGGATTTTTCGATGCCATGCTGATCCATGATTTCAAGCTGCTTACCGACATCAGACCAACCTTGTTTAAAAAAAGCTGTATTCTGTGCCACCTCAGGCGGCATGTAATGACTATGTGCATCAATGATTTGATTCATGAAAAACCGTCAATTAAAGCATTTTATTTTCTTTTAAAATTCTTTCCACGTCATCCAGACATTTTTTTAAATCGGCCAATAAATGAATATTGATGGAAACACCTTTGGCGGTAGGAACCATTTCTTCCGTTCCTTGAGTCATGGTCCATGTTCTGATATCAATCAGGTCATTACCTTTGAACTCACGGATGCCTACGCGAATTTCCTGGAACTTGTTTTTTGAAAATGTCGCTATCGTTTTATCCATTCTAATCACCTCCTTTTAATTTTTTTGGTTTAAAATATTTTTAAGCTTTTGCCTGTTGCTGTTTGTAATCAATGATCGGTTGCGTCCATGGTGTTTGCTGATTAATTACAGCTAATTCCAGAGGACAAACATTCGCTGGAAGAGATAATGCAAACATGACCATATCGACGACGGTCTGTGTACTCATCAAACGATCTTTTTGTTCGCGCGTAATATGTTGAAGTTTATCCGTTAAGTCTGAATCAACAACGCCAGGAAGAATTGAGGTCACTTTAATTCCATGATCACGCATTTCCCAAAATAATCCTTTTAAGAATGCTTTCAGTCCAACCTTAAGAGAACTGTAAGTTAGAAATCCGCGCGGAATTGGATCAACCAGCGTCGAACCAGAAACGGTATTGATAATCGATCCTTGTTTGCGTTCAATCATTTCATTGATGACCAGACGAATGAGGCGGACATATCCGAGGTAGTTTGTTTGGACCAGTTTTTCGAAATCTTCAAACGGTTGTTTTTCGAAAGGATATTGGCTGGACACGCCGGCATTATTAATGAGAATATCAATCGGACCAAAATTCTTGCGGGCCGTATCGACTAAATTTTGTAAATCTTCAAAATTAGCCACATCACACACAACACCTAAAACACCCGCATTGGATTGTTTTTTAATTTCATTGACCGCTTCATCCAGGGTTGATTTGGTTCTTGCCGCTAGGACAACATTAGCGCCTTCTATAGCCAAACGTGTCGCTATCGCGTTTCCAATTCCTTTTGATGCTCCAGTAATAATTGCGTTTTTGCCTGTTAATTTCATAATGACTCACTTTCGTATTTATTGATGATCTCAAATTTTATTTATGGGCGGTTTGCGCCGCTTCTTTCTCAATCACGTTTTTAAAAATTTTTAAATTATGCTGCGAATGTTCGTTAATAAATCCGGCAATCTGTTCTTCCGTAAATTTTTTAAATCCAGGATCCATTTCAAAATCCTGTACCCATGTCATGAGCGTGCCGCCATCCTGCTCATGATAAAACCAAACAATTTTCATATATTTAAAAGGAAACATCGGATCATGCCGGGAAGCATAAGCATATTTTTGTTCTGGATGCAGCCAACGTTTAGACACCCATGATTTACCATCTTCGTCCGTTAATCGAAAAGTAATTTCATTACCTTTACGCTCCAGCACATCCGCGCTAACGTATTCATCGCCAAACAACTCTGTCCAGCGCTCAATATGATTGGAAATCTTAAAGGTGATCTCAAAGGGTGCTTGAATAAATATGGAATTGACTGTATGAGCCATGAAAATCCTCCTTAACGATTATTACGTATAAGACTTCTTATATAAATTATAATTAATATATATAGTATGAAAAACTTAATAAAAAAGCAAGAAAAGATATAAAACCCTTTCTTGCCTATATATTAGAGTAAATATATAAGAATTCAGTATGAAGAGCTAATTAATATCGAAAAACGATCATACAGATGGCCCAAATAATGACTAATAACAAAATAAAGTCATCGCGGGTAAATTTGTACTTTGAAGGCTGGTTTGAATTCTTATCATCGGTCATATTCAAATCCTTTTTTAAACAATAGCGACAACCCTACTCCATCCAGCTCCAGCATTCTTTACCTTCACTGGCAAACAAGACACAGTAAATCCATATGGTTTAGGGATCGCACCCAAATTACCCAACCGTTCCATATGACAATATTCACGCCGGCGCCCAAGAAAATGGGACGGCCAAATCTTTGATTTATCTTTCGTTTCTAAAAATTCTTTGAACATTTCAAAACACGGACGATCTAAACCGATGGTATCAACGCCCATCATCTTAATTCCCTGGTCCAACAAATATTCAACAGCGTCGGGCATCATACCGACATATTTATTCACATAGTCAGGCGTTCCGAGAAGTTTATCGCCTCCGGTATAAATAAGAACAATATCCAAAGGTTTGAGGTGATAATTGATTTTGTCCAACGCTTCGATAATTTCTTTTTTAGTAATATTCTGCGGATAATGCATGTGTGTAAAATCAAGAACAACCCCCGGACCAAAACACCATTCCAAAGGAACATCTTCAATTTGTTTGGCTGGCTTCCCTTCACAGGTACTGCCATAGTGAAACGGAGCATCCACGTGAGTTCCCATATGAACGGATGAATGAACAATTTCCAATGATAACATTTCACCATCTGGAATTTCTTCTTTGGTCGCTACCCTTTCTCCACGATCAAACGCCTCTTGCCCGCCTGGCCGTTTATTCATAACCACCCAATTAAAATGCTCAACTCCAGCGGCATGCGTGATGCGGTCAATCTTGGCGTCATGTGTTTCTATTAAGGTATCGTCAATGGGCAAACTTAAATCAATAATCTTCATTCAAATCCTTTACTTGATGTTTAGTGACTAAATTTCTTTTACGCGTCGAAAATAGAATAAAAAATATATAAAGAAATAATAGCCGCCAAACCAATCAATATAAATCCGGCTATGATCTTTTGTTTACTGGTCTGCAACATTTACGCAATTCCTTTAGCCTTTAAAATACCGACGATATCTTTATAAGAATGTGTTTTCTTTAATTCATTATCACCGATATCAATCTTTAATTCTTTCTTAAGCCCGACGGAAATCTCCACCATTTCGGTTGAGTCGACTTCATGCGCTTGATCCAGAGGCTCATCCTTAACAATATCTTCAGGACTAAGGTCTAATACTTTATTAAAAATACGATTAAGTGTTGTTTCGACAGCCACGACTCTCTCCTTTGTAACAAATATTTACGGTTTTTGTAAAATTAAAGCACAGTTGATACCGCCGCGTCCGCGATTAATAATCAATGCATTATTAATTTGACGTTCTTGAGCGGTATTTCTGCATATATTTAAATCACATTGCGGATCTGGATCATTCGAATTAGTCGTCGGTGGAACAATATTATGTTTCATCGCCAAAATAGTGGTGATGACATCGACGGCACCTGTCGCGCCCAACATATTTCCATAAGTAGCTTTCGGCGCTGAACAAAGTAACTTCTTAGAATGACCATTAAAAACTTGTTTAATGGCTTTTGTTTCGCCAATATCGCCGAGTATTGTTGCGGCTCCATCGAGACAAATATAATCAATATCACTTGGTTTCAACTTTGCGTCGTCGAGAGCTAACTTTATCGCTCGCGCTAACTCTATTCCATCATCAGATGGATCAATTCGGTCAACGCCATCCGTCGTCGTTCCGAAGCCGACAATGTTGGCGTAAACATGTGCTCCGCGTTTTTGAGCCCTCTCGAAAGATTCTAAAGTAACAACACCCGCACCTTCGGCAATCGCGAACCCGTCGCGGTTTCGGTCAAAAGGTTTATACGCCGTCGAGGGATTTTCATTTTGTTGTGTTAAAACACCCGATGTTTGGCAGCATAATAAAGCATAAGGAGTTACCGGCGCTTCCATTCCACCAGCGAGAATAAAATCATTTTTACCTCGATTTAACGTTCGCGCGCCATAAGCGATAGCCATTAATGAACTGGCTCGATCAGCGACGACCGTTTTACTATAACCTTTCATTCCGTAGCGAATCGAAACTTGTCCCTGAGGGGCCGCGGGAAACCACGCGGACGCCATAAAAGGACTGACGCCTTCACGCCCTTCAATATATAAATCGCGTAATTCCGTTTCACCGTACAGCCAACCGCCAATTGCATTGCCCATAAAAATTCCGGCACGATTGAGATTTTCTTTTTCTAAATCCAATTTCGCATCGGTAATAGCCATCTCCGACGCTACCAGCGCCATATGAGAAAAAACATCAATTTTCTTCAATAATCTCGACGACACACTACTGTAAACGTCGAGTTCATGGACATGGCCCGCAATGCGTGATGTATATTTTGAAGCATCAAATCGCGTAATGGATTCGACGGCAGAATGACCAGCTTTAACGTTGGCCCAAAATTTTCTAGCATCAATCCCGCTGGGCGAGACAACACCAAAACCAGTGATGGCTATTTTATTCATTTAAACTCCTAATTTTTATTATATCGACGTAAAACCATCGCCGAATGTATTCCTGAAAATCCGCTGGATGTTTTTAACATACAGTTGACGCGTAGCTTTCTCGCTTTATTGGGAACGTAATCAAGGTCACACTGTGGATCAGGAAACTCTTGATTAATCGTCGGAGGAAGCATGTCGCGTTCAAAAATTAATGCGCCCACTGCTAATTCAATGCCATTAGCACCGGCGAGCGGATGGCCGATCATCGACTTAAGCGAACTGATCGGCACTTTATATGCATAATCGCCAAAAACCATTTTATAAGCATTTGTTTCGAAGACATCATTCTGCCGCGTGGATGATCCATGAGCATTAATATAGTCAATATCCGTCGGTTTAACTTGGGCATCTTCGAGGGCCATATTGATGCATGCCGCTTTCGCGTCACCTTCCGGCGGTAAATCGGTCATGTGAAATGCATTGCACGTAGTACCGAATCCAACGATTTCACAATAAATTCTGGCGCCTCGGGCTTTGGCATGCTCCAATTCCTCGACGACCAATAAACCGGCGCCTTCAGAAATAACAAATCCATTACGTTTGGAATCAAATGGCCGTGAAGCTTTTTCGGGATGTTCATTATGAACCGATAAAACATTCACTGTATCAAAAGCACCAAAGGTAATGGGTGTGATCGGCGCTTCCGACGCTCCGGTAACCATAATGTCAACATCCCCGTCTTGAATCGCTTCAAAAGAAAATCCAACCGAATCTGTTCCGGCGGTACATCCCGTCGAGATTGTGTTGCAAACACCTTTTAATCCATACTTAGCTGAAATTTCACTCGACGGTGTATTAAACATCGATGCATCGTAAAGATCTGGCCGAACGATCGTCGGATCGATTGGATTTTTTCCGCTGTCGGTGACGAGCGCGAATTCTTCTTCCATATATTTTGTTCCGCAAATCGCATTAGCCAATGAAACACCCATGCGGGTTCGATCAATCTTTTCCAAATTGATTCCAGAATCTTCCAAAGCCATGCGCGCAGCGACCATGGCAAACTGAACATAACGATCGGTACGAATCGCTTCGTCTCGCGTTAATCCCAATTTAATCGGATCAAAATCATGCACCTGGGCAGCGATTTTTGTATTAAACATGGAGACATCAAATTCAGTCACTCTTTTAATAGCTGATCGGCCATTAATCATTCCGTCCCAACAAGCTTCTTTTCCTATTCCATTCGGAGAGATGACACCAATCCCCGTCACGACCACTCTTCTTTTTTTCATGATTTATCCTATTATTTCTTTAAAACTGATTCTGTTAATTTAAATTTCTCTTTAATTTCCTCGACGGTAAAATATTTATGCTTTTGTTCCACCACGTGAACAAGATCAACAATTTGTTGATTCAAAGGAGCTTCAAGCTGTATGGCTTTGGCTAAGGCCACTACTTCACCGTTGATAAATTCAATCTCCGACGGTTTACCGCGCATAATACTTTGCAAAATTGAACCGTATAAAGGTTCTTTGCTTAATTTCATTAATGTCTGCTGCACAATCCCCGCCGCCTGATCTTCAGGCATTTGGGTCAATCCAATAATTCTTTCCTTAGGAAATGTAGGCAATGAAACGATTTCAATATTAACTGTCTTAAGAATATCTAATCCTTCTTTCAATAAGCGAATACTCAAACGACAAAGATCCAAATCTGAAAATGTTTCCTGCATGGATTTTCCAATCACCGCCGGAATACAATTATTAAAATTAATAAATAATTTTAAATATTTCATTCCATAAATATCGTTGGATACAACAATCGGAATTTCGGGCATCTTAAGCTCGGATAATATTCCATGAAATGTCGGGTCATTGTCGGTAAATGGTTTACCGACAATCCAATCACCAGGAAAATTAAAGATGATTTCACCAGGATTTATATACGTAGCACCAAACATGACAATACTGCTCATCTGATTTTTTCTGTCAAAATGACTACTCAAAATATTATCCCCCTGGACGCCATTCTGAGTCGTTAACACAAAACAATTTTCCAAATAATCAGAGTTTTGATAATAAGCCGCCTCAAGATCTTGTGTCTTCGTCGCAAAAATGACTAAGTCATATTCCCGATCGAGTTTTGATAAAGTTTTAATTTTAAAAACTTCATCGTTTCCCGCTCGACGGATCATTAGGCCTTTTGAATTAATAACTTTGACCTGTCCTTCTTGTCCAATTAAGACCACTTCTTTTCCGGCTTTATGTAAGTAAGCCGCCAAGGTTGATCCTATGGCACCAGCCCCGATAATGGCAATTTTCATACGGACATCACTTGATTATTTAGGTTCATATTTTTTGTAATCAAAACCAACATTCTGAAACAAGCGGATCATCAAACTGTAAAATGTCATCGGCACTTCGGAAAAAAATGCCAAAATGATATCCCCCTCTTCGACCTGTGTTGATCCTCGCTGTTGAGCGTTAATGACCGCCTGTTTATCAACAACTTGTTTAGCAATATCACGGTGAAACAAAGGAATTTTGGAAATCATTAACATATATTTCTCACTCGCCTTTGTTTCCCATGGAATCTGTACTGTTTGCGCTTCACTCATAATAACTCCCGTTCATTTTTCGTCATTTCCACCTAAAGGAAATGAACGAGGCTCGCCCAAAAATTATCAACTTTAGAGGCGGCCTTAAGCATTTGTCTGCACCCGGGAATTGGCTTCCCATTTGGCTATATTACTCATAAAATCCTTAACGCATAATTTAACGCGCATATCGTAAGGAGCTTGCATAATTCGATGAATTCTTTCCGGTTTGGAATAATATTCACGCATACACCACGCGCCTAATCGGCCGACTTCCTCGGCGGACAAATGATCCGTCGGGATAACCGGATGTTGAAAATCCCACGTTTTTAAATCAATCGTTTCGGGATCAAACCATTTTTGCTGAATACCATAACGCCAATCCGGAGAATTAGGCACAGGTGTCAAATAATCCAAAGCAAATACGTCGGGATCAATTTCATCAGCGACGCGTAAACGTTCTTTAATCTTTGCTTCATCATCGTCGCGCAATCCGATTAAAACTGTTCCAACCGTTCCGATATTTTGCTCACGTAAAATATTAATCGTTTGTTTGATTTGTCCTAAGGTGACGCCTTTACCTGTCTTTGTTAATTGAGCATCGGATTCAACCTCGACGCCAGTTAAAGCCATAAACAATCCGGCTTCGCGCATAAGCGGCAAAATGCTGTGCTGTGATATCCACTGATCAGCTCGTCCCAAACAAACCCAGCCGATTTTATTTCCGCGTTTTATTTTTTCTTCACAGAATTCGATCATGGCTTTTGTATCACTGTTAAACGCATCATCCTGCATAACGACGGTTGTTACTCCATATTGTTTTTCCAAAACATCAAGCTCGTCGACAATTCTCTTACCCGACGTACCTCGCCATGAAGTGAAATCTTTCGCCGCTGAACGACTGTCATATAATGCCCATTCATAACAAAAATGGCATTTGCCAGGACAGCCTCGGGATGTCATCAATTCAGCGAATGGTTTCCAATATGTATGCCCGACATATTTATCCATAGGAAATAAATCGTACGCTGGCATTGGAAGCACATTTAAATCTGGAATCAATCCTCGATGTGGACCAATGACGATTGTTTTTTTATCTCGTCGAGAAACAAGCCCGGGGATATCCCGTTCATCTTGTTTTTTAGATTTTAAGTTTTGAAGCAATTCATTCAATGTCAGTTCAGCCTCACCGATCAGAATATAATCAATTTGCGGATTTAAACGCATTTGACGATCAGGATCAGCCGAATACCATAAACCGCTTCCAACCATAATCATGTTTGGAAATTTATTTTTGATGAGCCGCATGGCTTCATTAAAATACCAAATAACGGCGGCGCCGCACGTCGAAAATAATTGATCTCCGAAAAAAACCATATCAGGATTAATTTTTCCCACCTGATTTAACATTTCAGTCCAATCATAATCCATCGCACGGCAATCTAATGCCACAACGTCAGCGGTATTATTTTTTCGTACATAAGCGGCGGCTTGGGCATGCATTTGATTAGCGGCCCGATGATATCCATGTGAATCCCAAGCTTTCAAAGGCGGCGTTAAAAATAAAACTTTCATAATTTTTCTCCTATGTTATTAATTTCATCATATTTTAATTAAAGCATGGGTACATCAAGAGCCAAAAAAAATCCTAATACACACCAAAGACTTATCACTATAATTGACAAAATTTTCGATTTATATCGTAAATAACTGCAACACAACACAAAAATTGATGTAAACAATAGAAAATAAAATATTTTAAAAAAGATACCAAGAGATGGAGAGATTAACAGCGCTAAAGGACCGGTCAAAACAATAAAGAAAACATACGGATACCATAAACGCCCCATTAAAGAAGCTGTGTAATTTAATTCCATAGACAAGGACAATCCAATAACCATAATCGAGTATATGACTGAAATGATTAATAAGATCGATACTGTAGACATTATATTTTTCAAATTATTCATTTAAATTCCCATGATTCGTTTTATTTTTTAATTTTTGAAATAAAATTAACCATGATAAACAACATTGCCTTTTGAAATGTGTTCAGTCAGAACCACGACGCGGCTAAAGGCATACCCCCGGGTGTCTGGTCGATACAAACATGTTTTGTCTGCATATATTCCAGCATTCCTTCTGGGCCTAACTCGCGTCCAAATCCACTCTGCTTATATCCTCCAAAAGGAGCTTGATTATAAAATCCGCCATACGTATTGATCCAAACCGTTCCGACTTGTAATTGATTCGTCACGCGCTCAGCTTTAGCCGGATCTTTGGTCCATACACTCGCAGCTAAACCAAATATGGAATCATTAGCCATTTGAATAACATTTTTCTCGTCGATGAATTTAAAAATACATAAGACCGGCCCAAACACCTCATCGCGGACAATCGCCATACTATTGTTTACATTTGTTAAAATGGTCGGCTCAATATAATATCCTTTTGAAGAAACTTCCGTCGGTATTTTTCCGCCGCACGCTATTTTTGCTCCGTCCTTCACCGCTTCATTAATATGAGTTAAAACAGCATCTCTCTGTTCTTTTGAAGTCATTGGTCCGAATTCCGTCGTGTAATCCGACGCGTCCCCTATTTTAAGCGATCGCGCACGTTCAACTAATCTCTTAACAAACGGTTCATAAATTGATTCCTCGACGAATAATCGTGATCCGGCCGTACACATTTGTCCTTGATTAATAAATATCGACGACAATGTTCCTCCTAAAGCCGCTTCCATTTCACAATCCGCAAAAACAATATTCGGTGATTTACCACCAAGCTCTAATGAAATCTTTTTAGTCGTCTTCGCTGCTTCTTGCATAATGAGCTGTCCGGTTTTATTTCCGCCGGTAAAACTGATCATATTGACGTCGGGATGACTGACTAAAGCCATAGCGGTTTTATTATCTTGTGTCGAAACGATATTAATCACTCCGTTAGGTAAATCACAATCAGCCAACAATTGCGCTAAACGCATGACCGAAGCGCAGGCCTTAGGCGATGGTTTTAGAATCACGCAATTTCCCGTCATCAAAGCCGGGGCTAATTTCCAGGCTGAATAAATAATCGGATAATTGTAAGCAAATAAACTTCCAATGACGCCGAGCGGTTCTTTCTTGGTTAAACTTTTTACAGGTGCGTCGACGGGATTAATCCGCGTTAAACCTTCTAAATTAACATCACTAAAATACTCAAATGTTTCAATGGCTGTTGGAACATCAATAAAATTCGCATGTTTACTCGTTTTTCCTACACTCAATGTTTCTAATTCAGCTAATTCCTTGGCATGGTCTCGGATCTTCTTCGCCATCTTCTTCAGATAAATTCCGCGTTGAGCAAAACTGAAATCTTTCCAAGGCCCATGATCAAATGCACGACGAGCAGCAGCTATGGCTTTATGCATATCTTCAACGGAAGCATCAGCGATCTTGGCAAAAACTTCTCCGTTCGAAGGATTGATGGCATCAAAATACTTTTGAGCGGACACTAACTTTCCGTCGATAAAAAGCTCATATTGTCTCAATTCAATTGCTTTCATTATTCTACCGGTACCCGTGACCACAATTCAAATACGCGTGAACAAGGCGCATACCATTTAGAGATCTTCGCGAAATCTCCACGCAAATGCATTTTCTTTTGCGTCGTAGCGACGAACGGATCAATTTCTCGGTTAAAAACCGCTCGCCAAATTTTTTCGGGCGCATTAATTAAAAATTCCGCATTTTCATCATTTCCGACTTCCGATATTCTGCCTTGTTTGAATCTAAAGCTGTATGTTTTACCAGTCTCGTCCAGCTTAACCGCTAAATCCATCGTCATGTTTGTCTTTTGACCTAATTCAGCCATTTGAGGATCTTCATTCACATATTTAACAATGTCCGCGATTTGTTCCGACGAGAATAATGCATATTTTTTTCCACTTGAAGGCTGCGGCTGATTTTGTATTTCCGTTTTTTGATCATGAGTTGAACCTTGATCCTTCTTTGTATATAACCGACTAATCGCATCAATCTTGGCTGCTTCTTCAAGCGCTTGAATCAATAAAAAACAATCAAAGTGTTCTAATCCCATGGCGACAACACCATGATTACGTAGCGCAACAATATTGTTTCTTTTCAAAGAATCGATGACGGGTGCAGCGTCGGTCACCGCTGGTGTATTCTGCGGAACACCGGTAACTTCGCCTAAATAAATACGTGTCTCAAAAATTCTCGGCTTTAAAACAGCATTCTCTAGAAAGTATGCATTGGTATACGTTAAATGCGTGTGTATGACGGCCGCCGTTTCTTTGAAATTTTTATAAATTTCGGTATGAAGAAGTTTTTCCGTCGATACTTTTCCTTCATCAATCATTTCCCCAGATAAACGCATGAGGAGAATATCTTCTTCCTGCAGCATACCTAAACAAGATCCCGTCGCTGTCAACAAAATTCTTTCTTCATCCACGCGTGCGCTGATGTTACCGTTAAGACCGCTGACTAAATCTTTTTCCCACAATAGGCGGCCAATGGTGATGATATGATCTTTTAATTGTTGAATATGATCAGCCATTACGAATTAATCTCCGTTATATATTTCCTCGGCACCCATTCCGCCAACGGCACATATCCCTTAATATTGCTGGGAGCAACCTTCACGCCATTGAAATAAAAGATTTCTCTCTGATGGCCGACGAGATTTACTTTATAAGGATTAGGAAAAACTTTAACCGGCACATTGTGTTTTTTCCCGAGTACACCCAAAATCAAAGCACCAATTTGGCATAGAGCACCTTTTTCGTCGACCTGCTGATAGGATAACCATACTTCCTTGACTAAATTCTTATAAAACAAAAAACCCGCCATACTATCGGCAATTAAAGTCGGTTTGATTTTTCGTTTAATCAATTCATTACACGAAAATTGCGCGGATTCTAATGATGGGCGTCCCTCGAGGACAAACACGTCTTTGAAATTATTTTTTTTGACTAAATCAAAATATATCGGGTCAAATACGCCCTGCATCAATACGACCGATTCTTTAAATTCACTTAATACATCTTGTTGCTTTTCTTGTTCAGCCTTCATGATTCATCCTAATTTACGTTGATCGGTATTGATTCGGTAATCAATTCATTGGGAACAACATCAAAACCCGGATAGAAACCATTGATCACACCGGACACAATTTTCTTTTTATAAAACGTTAAAAGCTCATTGGCATTTCTGATTTCGATGGGAATGTCTTCGCCGGTTTTCACTTTATTCGACGGTTGAGTCATAACATAAAATGGCAAATTAAATTCTTTCGCCAAAACAGCAATTTGATATGTGCCGATTTTATTCGCAAAATCACCATTAGCACAAGAACGATCAGATCCGACGATGACTTTATTGACCAATCCATCACTCATGACCGAACCGATGGCATTATCAGCGATGAGAGTTACATCGGCGCCCATTCGTTTAAGTTCCCAACAAGTCAACTTAGAGCCTTGCATATACGGACGCGTTTCCGTCGCGAAATAGTGAATTTTTTTATTCTGATTAACGGCAATATTAGATGCCATCGCTAACTCGCCGCTAACATTACAATGCGTCAAAATTCGATCACCATCTTGAAGTAAATTGGCAATACGATTCACACGATCTAATCGTCGATAACGAATGCCTTTTAAATAGCCTTCAACATTCACAGCGACGATTTCCCGTAAATTTAATTTCTTTTCATAAGCATCATTCGCCCAGTGAATCACAATCGACGTGACTTCCGAAAAAGGAAATGTCGGCCGGCTGTTATTTAATCGTTCAGCCGTTTTCTTCAATTTTAATAACAGCATTTTATCGGACACAGACGGATTGGCTCTTAATTCCAAAAGAAAAGTATTTAAAACAACTAAAAATTGACCGAACGCTCTCGTTTTCATTTGTCTTATGACTCTAACCGCGTCCCCCGTCGACTTAACGTCAATATATTCAACTTTGTTCGGAATTTGAGTTTCATCCAAAACTTTTAATGTTGCGCCCTTTAATTTGGCCGGCCAAAATAACGGTGATTCTTTTAATTTGTGAGCTGGTTTATTCATATTTTATTTTATCCCTAAATTTTTAATGACTTTAAAACAGGCTCCGGTTAACATATATTCCGTCATATAAAAATTGGTATCTAAATAACCAAATTCGCCTTTGACGACATTGTCCCCGACGGCAAGAATCGATACACCTGATGTTTTATTCAAATGACAAATACTTAAAAATGTTGAGGACACCATATCCGAAGCGAGACACCCCTGGTCAATCGCTTGGTTGACGCTCTCACGTGTCTGTCTTAACAATGCGTCATGTGACCACACTTTACCCCGATGGACTTTTAATCCGACGGATTCGACCGCTTTGACGACTTCATTCACCAACTTCATATCGGATTTTGGTTCAAAATTTTTATCATTGATATAGAATGGCGTCACACCGTCATTGGATAATGCATTTTCAACAACGACCACATCACCAATTTTCATGTCTTCACGCAAAGCGCCACACGTTCCCAAACGGAAAATAATCGGAATCTCGACGGCACATAATAATTCCGTCGTAATCGCTGTGTCTGCCGAGTATCGTCCGCCATTCATAAAAGTGGCTTTGACCCCGTCGATATGACCGGTATGCATTTCGTATTCCATAAAACTGAAATTTTTGACCGGCTTCTCTACTTCCGCTAAAATTCCTTTCAACCGATCACGCGGACCCGGAACAACTGCATATCGCCCTACGTCCTTTGGCAACAACTGAACCATTTGCGTTAATTCTTTACCGGAAAGATAAATATCTTTGGTCATGCCTGTCATAAATTTATCCTTATTTCTTTTCTAATTCCATAATCGCATCGAGGGCGATATTGATAATTGCACCTTCTGCCATATAATAATCCGGATTCATAAATCCCATTTCACCGGTGATGACATTGTCGCTGACTGCCAAAATAACGGCCGCTGGAATTTTATAAAGATTACAAATAGTTAATAACGCGGAGGTCACCATATCGACCGCGATAGCGCCTTGACTAACCGCCTTAGAGACATGTTCCCGTGTTTCTCTTAATATCGCATCCGTCGTCCAGCAAGGACCGACGTGGACTGTATTTCCGACGAGACCGTTAGCCTGAAGTGAATTTTTAGCGATGTTTGTCAAAATTTTTGATAAATGCGGATCAGCTTTTGGTACAAAATCATCATTCACATAATATTTGGTAACTCCGTCACCTTTAATCGCCGTGTCAACGACAATAATATCTCCGACCTTCATATCAGCACGCATGGCCCCGCAACTGCCAACGCGGATTAAACCTTTAATCTGCGCATTACATAAAATTTCCGTCGTAATCGACGTATCCGGAGCAAAACGTCCCCCATTAATCGTCGTCAATTTGATGCCTTTATAATCACCGGTATGCATGGTATATTCCATAAAACTAAAATTCTTAACTGGATTGGTAATTCTTTTAACAATCGCATCCGCGCGTTCTCGAGGACCAGGAACAATCGCATATTTCCCCACAGCCTCGGGTGTTAATTGAACCATTCCCATTAAATCTTTTCCTGTCATGTGTGCTTCTTTAACCATTTCTTTCATATTCAATTCCTTTCCTATTTGTCACTAGCCAATAAAATAACGAAAAAAAAGCAAAAATGTTAGGTATGATAAGAAAATTGCCGAGAAACGGCATATACATCCATAACGCCAATAGTATCAATGATAAAGTTATGCATAATACCATAATTTTAGCCATCATATCTTTTCCCTTGTTGTAAAAAAGCCAACCGGCAACCAAGGGAAAAATGTAAAAACAGAAACCCAGAACATCTATTCTATTAGGAATCATTCCAACCGCATTTATTAAACCAGGAATTATGATGATATTTAAACACGTAAAGAAGCCTAATATGTTCTTTGTATCCTTTCTTTCCAGTTTCACTCTTATCATCTTTTTCCATCGACGAGTAAATTTTCTTCTTTCAGTAAAGCTTTATCGATTTTACCGGTGCGATTTTTTGGTAATTCACTTCGTAATTCAATACTTTGTGGGACTTTAAAATTGGCTAAATGTTGACGAGCAAAATAACGCAAATCTTCAGCTGTTACATTACTTTCTTTCTTTAATACGACAAAAGCTTTAACCGCTTCGCCCTTTAATGAATCACTAATTCCAATAACCGCAACTTCGCTAATATCCGGATGTTTATAAAAAGTCGCTTCAACTTCCGGTGCATAAACAATTTGACCAGCTACTTTAATCATTTCTTTTTTCCGTCCGACGATATAGAGAAAACCATCTTGATCAATTCGTCCTAAGTCGCCGGTATGCAGCCATCCATTACGTTTAACACGCGCTGTTTCTTCAGGATCTTTATAATATTCATCCATCACCACCCAACCGCTGATGACAATCTCACCTATTTCGCCGGTTTTAACTTCTTGATCGTTATCATCAATAATTTTGATTTTGCAATTCGGTGCTGGCTTTCCAACACTTTCAATATTTTTACTATTCATGGGTGTGACTGTATTTGGAGGTGTTGTTTCGGTCATGCCCCAGCCATTGAGAAGCCTGGCATTGGGACAATATTGATTAAAACGTTGCAAGATTTCAGGCGAGCTCGGCGCACCAAAGACAACCACCCATCTTAACGACGACAAATCGAATCGTTCAATTTCTTTAAGAGTTAAAATTGCCGTATACATCGGCGGGACAATATGAAAACAGGTGACTTTGTATCGATTGATTTTTTCTAAAAATTCAAACGGGTTAAACCGTTCCATAATGACCAATGTGATTCCAAACGTAATGCAATTTTGAATGTAAATAAATCCGCCGATGTGGCTAAACGGAATGGCGGCTAACTTGATATCCTTATCGGAAAGGTCGACAAAATATTCCATCGCTTGCGGAGAACCGTCTAAATGACGGGCATTGAGTAAAATCCCTTTTGGACGGCCGGTTGTTCCCGACGTGTACATAATCAGCGCCGGATCATGATCGGCAATATTTACCGCTTCAAAATCTGAATTGGCTTGATTCAACTTTTCGGAAAATTGGTCAGCAATCAGAATCGTTTTTAAACTAGAAACTTGTTGTTTGATATTGGGTAAATCGACGCTTTTTCTTTCTTGAGCTATGAGAAGTTTTGTTTCGGAGTGATCGAGGCAGGATATCAATTCTTCATCTTTCAGCATAAAATCGAGCGGCACGGCCACAGCCCCTAAACAAAAACAAGCCAAATAGCTATAAACGTATTCCAAGCCATTTGGCAAATATATTCCAACCTTATCGCCTTTTACGATGCCATAAGAGCGTAAAACATTGGCAGTTTTATAAACCAGATCTTTAAGCTCTTTAAAAGTGACGGTTTGATCGTTAAAAATTAAAGCGGGTTTTTGAGGATATTTCCCGGCAACTTGCTTCAGAACATCATTAATTCGCATTAGAACACCCATTTAAACGTATGATTTGATTGAAGTTAGACCAATAAACGCCTATATAGTAAAATTTTACTAGTTAGATTTTAATAAATCCTGCTTTTTTGTCAAGTATAATTAATATGTATAGATTTTATTTTAAAGGAAGGATTTTAGACTAGGGTTCCCATCAATTTGGTGATGGATTTGATTTCAGCTTCGACCAAATCGAGGTCGTGTTCGAGGATGATGATGAGATGTTTTTGTTCTGATTTTGTTGTCTTTTTAATGTTATTGAGGTCGCGTTTAATCCGACGGAGAAACAAGATGCGCCCTCTCAGCTGACGTTTAGCGATTTTTTTATCGACATATTGAAGGAAATACAGGGATAAATCAATGTCAAAGTATGGCCTTTCAATACTTAAAAAGCTCTCATTGATCATGTGTTCAAAGATACTTTCGCCTTTTTTGGTCAGGGTATATACGAACTTTTCCGGCCAATTTCCTTCGCGGTCGATGTCTTTAGTGATCAATCCTAATTTTTCCATTTTCCGGAGAGGATAATAAATGGATTTGATTTTTAAGCCCACAAAACGCGAAAGCTCATCTTCAATCAGGCGTTTGATTTCATAACCATGTTTCGGGCCGTCTTTGAGGAGCCCCAAAAATAGTAATTCGTGTTCAATCATATCGATTTTTTTAAATTATTTAGGACGGATTCTGGCCAGCTTTTCCGTATACACAACAATCTGGCTCATCATTTTAACCGTGCGCGACGGATATTTTCCAACCGCTGTTTCCCCGGAAAGCATAACATAATCAGTGCCGTCGAGGATAGCGTTGGCCACGTCGGAAACCTCTGCTCTCGTCGGAGATCCGCGCTCAATCATGCTGTCGAGCATTTGGGTGGCTGTAATGGACATTTTCTTTTTACGATTACAATAATGCAGCAAGTATTTCTGCATCATGGGAAGTTTATAGATAGGAACCGAAACGCCCAGATCTCCTCGAGCCACCATGATACCGTCACATTCATCCAATATACTCTCGACGTTAATTAACCCTTCTTCACTTTCAATTTTGGAGATTACTTTGCAGGTTGGATGTTTGGGCTTAACAAGCTCACACACGCGCTGTATATCGAGGTTATTCCGGACAAAAGATTGAGAAATCATATCGGCTTTATTATGCAAGGCAAACTTTATATCCTCAGCATCTTTTTCCGTCATGATATTCGATTGAAGTTTTAATCCGGGAATATTGACCCCTTTTCGTTCCTTGAGAATACCGCCTTGCATGACTTTTAATTTCAGTTTTTTAC
Organism: Candidatus Omnitrophota bacterium; assembly: GCA_018062515.1. GTDB lineage: Bacteria > Omnitrophota > Gorgyraeia > Zapsychrales > Zapsychraceae > JAGOSC01. The sequence goes on along the minus strand of JAGOSC010000007.1, from coordinate 37,207 downwards.
CTGTGCGGCCAATGACTTTTAATTGAAGCGTTCCATCATCCATAAAAACATTCAATCCGTCTTCGATCCTTTTCAGGTCTTCGGTAAAATCGATCGGAATAGCGTCGGGAACATTGTCCTTGATTTCCGCCATATAAACAATTTCATTAGCGTCCAAGGTAATATTCTTTTTTAATTTACCGATGCGGATCCGATAACCTTCTAAATCACACAATATACCAATATCAAATCCATGTTTTTTATTAACGCTTCGGATTAAATCGATCATTTTCTGATACTGCGCATGGCTTCCGTGAGAACAATTGATGCGGGCCACATTCATTCCCCGTCGGGCCATTTTAACAATCATAGCTTCTTCTGAACTCGCGGGCCCAAGTGTGCAAATAATTTTTGTGTAACGATCTGAAGCTTTCATGTCTATAGTCATATTAGTTACCTGTGTGGTTATATCTTAAGTTTAATTCTTGAAAGACGGCCTTTGCTACTTTTTCCTTAGCGGTTACACTCAGCGACGAGACTTCAATTTTTGTTCCCCCCTTTTCCAGCGGAGTGAAAAATATTCCGGCTTCCGTCGTATCAATATTTCCGTCCATTCCCATTACAACAATGTAACTTTTAATACGGTCTTTTCTGAATATTTCAAAGGGTTTTTGATTGATTTTGGTTTTTCCCATATCTTCATTCTTTGCCAGGCTTAAAACCGAATCAAAACACTCTTCGAGTTTACAATCAAACGTCATGCTTAAAGCATCGACTCTAGCTTTTTCTAAATGCTTCGTCGACGTTCCCAAAAAAATTTTAAATGTTTCGCAGCCGGAAAGGAATAAAACCAAACCGATGACCATCAAAAAGTAAAAATTAGTTTTCATAGGTAGTTTGTTTAAGCGCGGTTTGATTGATTAATATTTCAAGCAAAGGAAGTAAATATTCTTTTTCAATTTTAATTCTGATGACAATATCATTACTCAGTTCGGCGAATGTCTTTACGGGCATTTCCATGAATTCAAGTAACCTTATTCTAAGAGCTTTTAAATCAAATTCAAGATATTCCAAAACTTTTATTTGTAACCGCTCCGTTTTCAAATGGTTAAAAAGCGCCCGGTAAAAATCAGGTGATTGCACGGATAAATGGGAAATGATCACTTGTTCCAACGCTTGATATTGCTCCAGTGCGGCGGGCGTACGTCGGCCCATTTTACAACGACTGAGTTGATCAAGAATCACAATATGACCAGATTGCAAAGCGGATTTACGTTTAGACCAAAGCTGAGTACTCAGATTATCCATAGGAGAAGGTTGCGTTAAGAACATCTTCGCGGCCGAGAATACCGACGAGCTTACCGTTTGAAATGACCGGAAAGGTGTGAATTTTTTGAAGAACAACATATTTAATGATTTCACTTAATGTTGTCGACGGTGAAATGGTTTTGACATTGGTCGTCATAATTTTTGAGACCGGCCATTTTTTCAACTGTGTGATTTTATGATGAAGCGCATTGGCATCGTTATTGATATCTTCATATTCCACTTTATCCAATAAATGAAATAGATCCGTGAACGTGACAATGCCCAGCAATTGATCATTCTCGACGACAGGAAAACCATTAAATCCTTTGCGCAACATGACATGCGCCAGGTCTCCGACTAACATGTCGGGCTTAATGGTCTCGACACCTTCCGTCATAATCTGTTCAGCTGTTATTTCCATAGGTTTTGTATAAATATTTTGATTAGCCATGGCATGGCGCCTTCCGCGAACAAAATAAAAATCTTTATACCGTTACTTGATCCATTTGATTTTTTAAATCTTTACAAATCCGTTCCAATCCGAGCGCTTGCGCCCGGCTCTTTGATAACTCATAAACCAGCAATTTTTTCTTTTCCAATAAAAGTGTATTTTCCGTCTGAAATTTTTCACATCGGCCACTTAATTCATTAATATTGTGCAATAATTTTTGCTTTTCCTCGTTGCTGATTTCACTTCTTTGCTTTATAGCTAAAGAATCTTTTAAGGAATTTAATTCGACACTCAATTCATTATTTTTATTTTCAGTCTTTAGTTTTTGTTCTTTTAAATCCGCTAAAGTTTGTTGAGCTTCACCGAGTTTAATTCTTAATTCTTCTGTCTCAGCAGCGGATTGAGATGAACCTCCCAATTTCTGTTTCGACAATTCCTGCAGATATTTACTGTATAAATCCCGCATATTCGCTTCTAATGAACGTATTTGGTTTGTATACTGCTCAATCAAAGTTCTTTTCTCAATTTTTAATTTATTAATATTTGCCAAATCACTTTGACGGTCTTCAAACATGAAGCGTTTTTGAAAGTCAATTTCCTGCTGCAAAGCCTCTAACTTAATTATTTCTTTAGATTCTAATTCCTGACATCGACTGCGTAACACAAACGCTTCAGTATTTAATTCGTTTACTTGATCAATTTGCAATTGAAGTTGCATATTAATCCGCTGATTTTCTTCCGTTAAAAGAGTAATGGTTTGCTGTGTTGTCACCAATTTCTCCTCAGTTTCTTTGAAAATTTGCACATCCACCGCAGATCTTTGCTCAACGGGTGGAATACTTGAAATTCTGTTCTTTAGCATGTTGATTCGATCCGACTGTTCTTGAATCTGTTCCCGGTAAGTCTTATTTTCTTCCGTCAAATTTTTAATCACATGGTCGGAATGAATTAATTGTCCTTTTACTTGGTCAATTTGCGATTGAAGCTGAACATTCAGATGTTGATTTTCTTCCGTTAAAAGACTAATCTTTAGCTGTGCCGTCGCTAATTTCTCCTCCGTTTCCTTGAACATTTGCGTATCAGCAGCCGACCTTTGCTCGACGGGCGGGATAGTTGAAATTCTGTTCTTTAACATATTTATTCGATCCGACTGTTCCTGAATTTGTTGGCGAAAGGTCTGATTTTCTTCCGTCAAATTTTTAACCACATGCTCGGACTGAATTAATTGTTCTTTCAGATCTTTTAATTCCGTGGATTGGCTCATTGCATTCGAAGGCTCTTTACTGCTTAGTTCTCTCATCAACGCGTCTTCAAATATCTTTTTATCATCTCTTAATTCTAATATTTTCTTCTTCGATTCTTCTTCTTGTTTATGTAATAAAACGGTTAATTCTTCTATTTTTTGCAAAAGTTTTGTTTCTGTCTGAGTCGACTCTTCCTGCAGTAATGCCAGTACTGGCCTGGGAGCATTTATGACTGATGCACTTTCCGAGATGGTTGTTTCCATTTTCTGAGCGAGAGTATTTTCGGCTGGAATAATTTTTGGAGCCTCAGTTTCGAGGATTGGCTTTGGCGTAAAACTTTGCTTTAAACTATCAAGTTCCATGGGATCAAATATCGGCACAACCTCTTGGTCCGCATTTTTATTCAGGATACCCGCTGCTTGCCAGTAGCCTTTAAAAACTAAGAACGCACCTGTACAAAAGAAAACCAGAGCCGTGATTGTGAGCCAAACAATGATCATATTATTTTTTTGTTACCAGTGTTTACTTACTTTTAAGTATTGTACATAATCTTTGACCGCTTCTTCAAGAGTTGTCATGTTTTTCTTATATCCGGCATTTCTGAGCTTTTTCATGTCCGCTTCCGTAAAATATTGATACTGTTCTCTTAGAATGTCCGGCATATCGACATAAGTAATGTTAGGTTTTTTGCCGACCGCACTAAATAAAGCATTGGCCAAATCATTCCACGTTCTTGCCTTTCCCGTTCCGACATTAAATAAACCATTTTTATCCGGATTTTTTAAAAAATACATCACAATATCGGCGGCATCTTTAACATAAATAAAATCACGCTTTTGCTCACCGTCGGAGAAATCCTTTTTGTAGGATTTAAACAACTGTATCTTTCCCTGATCAGCCACGTTTTGGTAGGATTTAGCGACGACGCTACGCATACCGCCCTTATGGTACTCATTCGGTCCAAAGACATTAAAAAATTTTAAACCTACGATTCGGTCTAATAAACCCTTGTCCAGCGCCCACAAATCAAAATCTTGCTTGGATTCTCCATATAAGTTCAACGGTTTACAGAGGCGAACTGTCTCGTCATTATCTTTATACCCTACACTGCCATCGCCGTACGTCGCGGCGGAACTCGCATAAATAAAGCGAATATTCTTATTGATGGCCCATAAAGCCAGGGTTTTGGTATATTCGAGATTATTTTCCGTAAAATATTTTTTATCTTGAAGAGTGGTTGAACTGCAGGCGCCCATGTGAATCACGGCGCTGACTTTATCTTTGAAATTTGATTTTCTGATTAAATCAATAAACTCGATTTTATCATAATATTTGACATACTTCTTCTGATCCAAATTCCCTTGTTTGGAATTATCAGGCATGTGATCGACCAGGATCAGATCTGTATATCCTTCTTCATTTAAACGAGCAACGATACAGCTACCAATAAAACCGGCAGCTCCTGTAACAATAATCATGATCGACCTTTACTGGGTTAAACTCACTCGGATGAAATCCCCGATATTTTGTCCAACCTTAAAGCCTAAATTGATGAAATCTTCTTGTGGAGAACTGGAGACGACCGTGTCACTGAATACAGCTAAAACTTCCTTCGAATTAGCGTCCATCAGTTTCCCTTCTACACCGATTACATATTTCTTTTTCTTAAAAAACCATTTGCTCAAAAAATCCGAACTTTCTTTTTTGACCGTGAAGTAACCATCAATGATAAAATCAGGCTCGGACTGTTCAAGATTAATTAAAATTTTAAAATTGGGTTTACTGCTATATTCGAAGGAACGAGATATCCCTTGCATAACTCTAAAAGAGATTTTATCAAGTTCATCGGTTGCGGCAACGTTTCCTCCGGCTTGAAAAGGAACAAGAAGGATTTTCCCACCCTTTTGTAGCTTCTCAGGAGCCAACATTTGCCCTTCATCGACGGGAATGGCTTTTACAGCAACCGTTGTATCCGGCGCCTGAAGAATTTCCTGATTCTTTTTATGAGTAAAAGGCACCCAAGAAGGCGTCTTGATCCAACTGCATCCAGCCAAATAAAGGATCAAAATAAAAAATACTGATACATGTCTTATTGTCATATTGTGGAAGATTTTATCATAGACTCTTCTGCTGGACAAGTTGATTCACTGGTAAATTCTTGTCAAATTCTAAATGGAACGGTTTGCTTCAGATGTCATCTGCGCCAATCGTCCGCCTACCGTCGTATCCATTTGAGCTGAACTCATTCTCCATTCCCAATTACCAGTGACGGTGCCCGGGACATTCATTCGGCAAGACTGATCTAATCCGAGAATGTCCTGCATTGGAAATATGGCCATACGGGCCTTGGAAAACAGAGCCAACTCAATTAAATTCCAGTGAACAGAATGATCAGGATGAGCAGCTGTCGTGAATTCCTGATAGTATTCAGCGAGATTTTTCTTTTCCTGCTCGGTTGCTTCTTGTTCATACCAGCCCGCCACCGTATTATTATCATGCGTACCGGTATAAACAGCACAATTGGTCGTGTAATTATGCGGTAGATAAATATGTTTTTTCATATCTCCGTTGAAAGCAAATAATAGTATTTTCATTCCCGGAAATCCCAAGGCTTCAATTTTTTCCCTGCTTTCATCATCAATGAGTCCTAAATCTTCGGCAATCAATGGAAGTTCCGTGAATCTTTCTTTCAATGTATTAAAAAATTCTTCCGTCGGTGCCGTGACCCAATATCCATTAATCGCGCTTTCCTCCGACGAAGGAATTTCCCAATAATTTACAAATGCCCGGAAATGATCTACACGGACAACATCATATAATAATAAATTTTGTTTAATTCTTCTCATCCACCATTCAAAATGTTCGGCTTTTAAGCGATCCCAATTATAGACGGGATTTCCCCAACGTTGACCGGTTATGCTGAAATAGTCCGGCGGAACACCCGCGACAACGTTTAAATCGCCCAATTCATCCAATTTAAACCATTGCGGTTCTTTCCAAACATCAACACTGTCATAACTGACATAAATCGGCAAATCTCCGACAATCTCAACGTTCTTGGAATGAGCATAATGTTTTAATTTTTCCCATTGCCGAAAAAAGATAAACTGAGTAAATTTGTACTTTTGAAATTCATTCTGCTTTTTTTTGATCAACGCTTGAATGGCCGTTTTGTCTCTATTTTTAAATTCTTTAGGCCACTCGGTCCAAGATTGCCCGTGAAAATGATTTTTAATCAAACAAAAAACGGCATAATCTTCCAGCCAATCTTTGTGCTGTTCTTCAAAAATGGAAAAATCTTTTAGAAGATTGTCACTCTTACAGAATTTTTGATAGGCTTTGTTTAGAAATTCTTTTTTAAGGGCAGTGACTTGGTGATAGTCGACGCGATGGGGATCTAAAGACGGTTCGATCCTTATATCTTTCCCGGTTAACAACCCTTCTTCGCATAAAATTTCAGGACTAATAAAAAGAGAGTTACCCGCAAAGGCGGAATGACTGCTGTAAGGTGAGCTTCCCCAAAATGGATTGGTGGGTGTGAGCGGTAAAATTTGCCACAATGATTGTTTTGACTGATTTAAAAAATCGATGAATTCGTAGGCCTTTGGCCCGAAATCACCTATGCCGAACGGCGACGGCAAAGAAGAAATATGGAGCAAAATACCGCTTTGCCGTCTATACATGAAGCGCCCGTTTTTTGACTTCATTCACATAAATGTCTTCCCCTGTCCCTTTTCGACGATAATTGCTTCGGGCCCGGGATAAAATTTTTAAAAATTTCTGTTCAAGATTAACACCGCATTCTTCTTTGGCTATTTCCATGGCTCGCGCGGCGTACTGCAAAATTTGTACCGTCTCAATTCCGGAAATGTCGTCGAAAAACCATCCACAGGAGGTATACATGAGCATGGCCATATGCTGCATTTCCAACAATGGAGGCCGTTTTCGTTTATGTAAAATGTCGTCGATAAAATGATCTCTCTTGACCCAGGGGTCGCCTTTTCCTTTCATCCCTTTTTCGTAAAGCGGAATCAATTCATCTCTTAACCAATCCATCGCTTCGCGTAAAGGCGCGCGCCATTTTTGCGTCCAGCTCTTTTTATAATTGATGCATCCGCCCCCTGCCGCGCACCAACGCTCCACACCGACGGAACTGCTCCACGCGGTATTTTCATGGATTTCCACTTCATATTCGGTTTTATGTTCTTTCAGAAACAGAGCGTAGTTCGTTATTTTGGCTAAATTATTTTTCTGAATATGTTCAATCAAATAGGATAAAGCCATATTTCCAAACTGACGATGATGCCCGTACGTTTCTCCGTCAGTGGCGACGTGAACTAATTCCGCTGTGTTCTTGTGGTCAAATTTCCCTAACATGTGATTGGCGATTTCAACACCGCTCTGAATAATTTTTCCGAAAGCCAATTCACTGGAAATAAATCCGTCGTAGAAAAATAAATGAATGGTCTTTCCCGACGGTAAACGGCATAAGTAAGCCACTTTTGTATTCAGAGTCGATTCATTGACGGAAGTCCAATTTTGATCATTGATAAGTTTAATACTCTTCGCCTGTTTAGGGGCAAGAATGGTAAACAAAATGTGATTTTCAGCCAACACTTCAAGGGTTTTTAAATCCACCGCTGTTTCCGGTAACCACATCCCGAGCGGTTTTCGTCGGAAACGGTACTCAAAGTCCTTAATACCCCAGATGACCTGAGTTTGTTTATCGCGGTCATTGGCCAATGGCATAATGATATGGTTATAGGCCTGCGCAATGGCACTTCCGTAACCTTTAAAATGCGCCAAGCTATTATGATCCGCTTTGATAATCTTTTGATAAGTTGCCGGATCATTTTGTTCCAGCCAACTAAATAGAGTTGGGCCAATATTGAAACTGATCCATTCATAATTATTGACGGTTTTGATCGGATTATTGTTCTCGCCATGAATAGGCGACTCGGTGTTGGGACGATAACACTCGGCGGTGATACGCTCATTCCAATCATGAAATGGCGCAGCACTTTTCTGTTCTTCAATGACGCCGGTCCAAGCATCTTCGCGCGGAGGCTGATAGAAATGGCCGTGGATACAGATATTTTTATTCATCGTGTGTGTTCAACGTTATCTTTATTAACTAAATAATTTTCGTATTCTAACAAATTATTTTTACGATTTCCATCATGAATCTATCAATCAGGATAGCAGGTTCCAGTTAAGAAAGGACATTTTTATTTAATATTATCGGCGTGAAACATCATTTGAGTAGATAAAGTGGGGGTGTTTAAACCATGGAGTGAATCTTATTGTTAAATTCCTTGATATCGATTTCCGGTTTAGGTTTAGAGAGATAATATCCCTGAGCGGCATCAATGCCAAGCTCCATAATATTATGCAGGCTTTCCTTCGTTTCAATGCCTTCAGCAACGGAAAAAATATTATTTTCCCGGCAAAAAGCTACAACAAATTTAACAATGCTTCGTTTATAAGGATCATTTTCTAGATTTTGAATAATATTACGGTCAATCTTTACGACTTCCGGCTTGGTTTCAACGATGGATTCTAAACTCGCGTATCCTCCGCCGACGTCGTCAACCGCAAACTTAAAACCAAATTCCCGAAATTTCCCAAGCTGACTATAAAACTCCTTAAAATTAGCGACTTCGGATCGCTCCGTTATTTCCAAAATGACATTGGCGGTATTTAATTTACTATTTTCGAACAATGATGTGATGGTTAAGAATTTTGGGCCTTCCACGAGGTAGGGATTGCAGTTCAGAAACAAATATTCAGTCGTTATAAAATCAGCCGCGTAATCCACCGCCTTTTTCCATGAAAGCATTTCCAGATCCTGATAACATCCATACTTTATAGCCAACTTAAATAATAACTCAGGATTGGCTAAAACAGTATCCGTCTGGGGCCGGCAAAGCGCTTCGAGGCCAAAAAGCTTAAATGGTTTTAACAAATAAATGGGTTGATAGTATGGAACGATCCTCCCCTCAGTGACGATTCGTCTTAGTTCTCGGACTAGCTCATCATCTTTTTTGTTAATATTGGCGGGTCCTCCTTCGAAGAAAGCCCCACGACGCATAATGGCTTCCATGCGAGCGACCAATTCTTCATATTCAAATGGTTTAGTGAGATAATCATCGGCTCCCAAATATAAGCCTTCAACGATATCTCCGGAGAGAACACGGGCGCTTAAAATAATAATAGGAACATTCGCGGTACGCGCCTGTTCCTTTAATTTACGGCAAGTTTCAAATCCTTCTTCGTCGGGTAGGATTAAATCCAGCAGGATTAAATCAGTTGTTTCAGAGGCTTTTTGTAAGGCTTCGGTTCCACTAAAGGCAGTGTGTACATTGTATCCGCGGGTTTCGAGAAGCATCGTTAACATTTGACTGACAGATCGGTCATCGTCAACGAGTAAAATCTGCTTCTTTTTACCATTGCTTTTTGACATAAGCCGCCTTACTTAAAGGTTGAATCATTTTTCAAAAATCCGATCCCATCAAAACCTGAAATCTATTGTTGGTGCTTATCTAAAGTATATTCTCTATAACAAATAAAAACAAAAAATATTTTCCACCTATTTTAAATAGCGATTCTAAAGTTATTTCTTTAACTTACTGTTACAGAATAACTTATGTAAATTACTTTAAAAAATAGGAATCGCTTCCTTTTTAGTTGACCAAAAATACTTTAATTCGGTAAAAGATTGTCAAAAAAGGGAATAAAATTACGTCTTCCGCTGATATTCAGCAAAGAAATATTTTATATCTTGTTCGATTTTGGGTGGCTCCGAGGAAATTTTAACAAATTGATCGTTAAAGGCGGGGAAAAAGGTGTCGCAGTGATAATCGCCGACAATGTGAGTGATATATAGTTTTTTGCAATAACTGGATTTTAATGATTCTTGGAATATTTGTTGGCCGCCAATGACAAATACCGTTTCGACGTCATATGCCATTTTGCCTAACACATCTTGAACTTGGTTAAAAGAATCGACTCTTATAACATTACCTGGCAACTGTAAGGCAGAATTTCTGGTTAAGACTATGTTGGTTCGATTTGGTAAAGGCCTAAACGATGCTGGAAGCGAGTCCCATGTTACACGCCCCATGATCACCACATTCTTCTTTTGAGGAGATTTGGTTTGGGTCGTGATTTCCTTAAAACGTTTCAAGTCCGAAGGAAGCCTCCAAGGAAGTTGGCCATTTTTACCAATACCATTTTTTGAATCGATAGCGACGACAATATTAAAATCAAACATATTTAAAATTAATTAAGGAAGTTAAACAGCGATTGGAAATTTAATAAAAGTATCATGCTGATAATTGACAATTTCAATGTCATCAAAGGTCATTTGCAATACCGGTTTACGAGCTAATTTTAATTGCGGTAATTGTTTTGGCGTTCGTTTCAGCTGTTCCTTCAGGCCTTCTACATGATTTAAATAGATATGCGCATCCCCCAATGTATGGACAAAAATACCGGGAATTAAATTACATTCCGAGGCAATCAGTGACAACAATAATGCATAACTGGCAATATTAAAAGGAACTCCCAAAGCAACATCGGCGGAGCGTTGATACAATTGACAATCAAGCCGGCCATTAACCACGTAAAATTGAAAGAAAGCGTGACAAGGCGGCAAGGCCATTCGGTCTATATCCGCCACATTCCACGCGCTAACAATAATTCGCCGGGAATCAGGATTATTTTTGATCAGATCAATGGCTTGAGAGATTTGATCAATATGATTTTTTTCATAACGATGATGATCCTCGTTATAAACATACTTTTCCCACTTTCGCCATTGATAACCGTATATCGGCCCTAATTCGCCCGACGGATCCGCCCAGGCATTCCAAATCGGAGTGTGTTGTTTAAGATTTTCATTGATATTCGTTGAACCGTTAAGAAACCATAACAATTCATGCACAACGGCGGAGAATAATACTTTCTTGGTGGTTAATAAAGGAAAACCTTCACGCAAATCATATTTTGTCTGATAACCAAATATAGAAATCGTTCCTGTTCCGGTCCGATCGGTTTTGGTTTCACCATGTTTGAGTATATCGCTGACTAAGTCGAGGTATTGTTTCACGTGAACTCCTTTAAGTAAGAATTAATCTTTCGCGTATTATAAACAATAAAAAAAATCTTTTAAACATTTTTTATTTTCAAAACCCGATGGATTCTTTCGTGCTATTTAAATGATTCATATCCATCACTTTTTTGATGGCGGCCATACAAACTCGTAAATCATACACATTTAGTTTGTGATAATGTTCAGCTTTGTTTTTCTCTAGAAAGAGCAACGATTGCCTTAAATTTTCATTATGCTCCAAAACAAAACGCGCCAGCATCCGATCATTAAAATGTTCATAACTTTTAATCGGTGAAATATTCTTTCTAAAAAACTCTAAATAACCCATCAATGTCAAAGAAAATCGGCGTTGATCGTCGGTAAAAGAAATATAAGCCTGCGGGTCAATGATCAGGTATCGATAACCGCTTGAATATAATTTCGCCAAATAAGCTAATCCGTATTTAAATTCAAGCACATCCTTCTGATCGTCGACAAACATTTTTTGTATCAGACTTTGGGAGGAAATAAACTTAGCTTCTCGATCGATTTTCTTTATTTCTGCAATGGACGTCTGATAATCATTCTTAAACCGGGAAATATAAAAACTTTCCAGCGTTTGACTGACAACTAATAAGAAAGTCAAAATGACTATCATGACCGTTCCACGACGGAGAATTTTATTCGAATATAAATAGCTGATTAGGCCGGCTACTGCCATCACCATAAATGGCATAGCGGATGTTAAATATCGAACACCTTTTTCCTGCGGGAATGAAAAAAGAACCATAAAAAATAATACGAACATAAATGGAAAAGCCTCTTTCCACTTTTTCTTGACGACAAAGTATATATTTCCAAAAAACATCAGTCCAAATAAAATCCCTTCAAATTTAAACACGTAATACGGATAGGAAAGAAAATTGAACACATCAAAAGTACCGTGAGCTAAATGCGATTGATGAAATATCCATCCGAACGTCACGTAGGTATTTGCTCCATGATCCAATGCGCCGAGCCCAAAAACAATCGCGAAAAAAACAAGGCTGTGATAAAGCCATTTCTTTAAGTTGATCTTTTGGCCTTCAGCGCAACTTAAATAAAATTCACAAAATAGAATGAATATCGGAATTAAAATCATCCGGTAATTGACGAAATAAACACATGCAAAAAAAATACTCGCCAGAAATGTACGAAAAGATATTTTCGAGGAAAATAGATAACAATAAAGTCCGACGAGAAAGAAAAATGCCGAAAATGCTTCCTGTAAAGCTATGCGCGAATAATACACATGGCTCGGCATAATAGACAATAAAACCGCCGTCAATATTCCGACGAAGGCTGATTGATAAAGCCGCCTGGCCAATAAACCGCAGACAATGATGGTTAATGTCCCAAAAATCGCTGAGACGACACGGTTGAAAAAATAATCATCCGCTCCCACCAAAAAACCTCTGGATATGCTAATAAAAGCCCACAAAGCCTTTGCGGTTTTCAAGGACAAATGAAACGCAATATTGACGAGTTTGGCTTGAACATTCAAGCCTTGATGATGAGCCTTTTCAATGAATTGGACAAATTCCTGATTTTGAAGTAACCACATTCCTTCATCATAATAAATAAATTGATTTTGGGTTATATGGTGGAATCGAAAATAGATGCCTAAAGAAAGGATAATGATCGAGGAGATCAAGAAGAAAATTTTATAAGGTTTAGATAGAGTATTCACTCGTTGCGCCGGATTTTGTTATCGGTTGTAGACGCCGCTTCGCCCACCGCTCTTGTGCAATAATTTTGTATCACTAATGACCATTCCCTTATCCGCCCATTTCATCATGTCATAAATCGTCAATGCGGCAATGCTGACCGCCGTCAATGCTTCCATTTCAACGCCCGTTTTGCCTTCGTAAGAAACTTCGGCGATAATGTCGACCGACTTTTTTTTCTTATCCAGTTTATGATCAATCGATATTTTCTTTAATTCCAGCGGATGACATAAAGGAATAATGTTCGGCACGGATTTGGCCGCCATAATCCCAGCTACTTTAGATGTTTCTAACACATTCCCTTTAGGACATTCGCCTCGAATTAAGGCTTTGAATGCCTTTTCACCCAATTTAATAGTTGCTCGAGCAATCGCCGTCCGTTTCGTAATTTCTTTATCCGAGACATCAATCATACCTTGATTTTTCTTCTTCACCTTGGCCATGTATAATTCCTCTAAAAATCAAAAATCTTGTATTTTGTTCAAATGAAGTTTCCGGCGATTTTGTTTTTTCTCGGATGTTTTATGCTTAAACTCTAATATATTCTCTTTAACGTTTTTAGGACGTTTACGGGTTTGTCTTTTTAATTTTTCTTTTGCCTGACGTTCTCTTAATTTCTGCTGTTTTAATTTATCTTCGATTTTCTGCTGCAACAATGTTCTGGCTAGTACGCGATTTTGTTTCTGTGTCCGCCCTATCTGACATTTAACCTGAATTCCCGTCGGTAAATGTTTTAAAACGACACACGTTGATACTTTATTAACATTCTGCCCGCCGGGACCGGAAGCCAATACAAACTTTTCAACAATATCTTTTTCATGAATCGGTTTAGGCATGGGCTTTAGTTCTGATTAAATTTTTTTATATAAAAGCGCGCACCAACCATCGGCTTTCTCTAGCTTAATACATTTAAGCGGTAAAGAAGCAAATTTTTTATGGAATAAAGGATAATTTTTCACCGATATTCCTGAAACCGCTAAATATTTTTCCCGATTAACCAGTGAAACAAGTTTTTTTCGAAAATGAATTAAGTCGATCGTGATTAAATTAGCGGCAACATAATCATATTTTTTATTGGTCTTAAATTTCTCGAAATTAATGGCCTGCCCTCGTTGACGGCTGTGTCCATTCTCGCGAAAATTCATATTCGCAACATCAATAATACCTTTGGTTAAATCAATCGCCGTTACTTTTTTAGCCCCGCACTTTAAAGCAATGATCGATAAAATTCCCGTCCCTGTACCAATATCAATAAAGCTTGAATACTTCCCTTCGTATTCTTCGATAAATTGCGCCATAAAACGAGTGGTGGCATGCAGCCCCGTTCCGAAGGCGAAACTTGTATCTATATTTATAAACTCTCGATTCTTAGCTTTATATTTTCCACGGTAGCTATAAGGAACAATATCGAATCTTTTGGTCAATTGAAACGGCTTAAAATCCTTTTTCCAAATATTCTGCCAATCTTTCCCTTTAAGCGATTTAGAGGCGATGCTTACATCTTTTAAATCCATCTTCTTTAAATTATTTTTCAAACTTAAGGCTTTAGCCGACGTTTCCAGATAAATAATCAATCTGGATTCACCGTCTTTCTGAAATTCAATAATTTGATCTTCTTTTACTCCTAACCCAACGACCATTTGCCTAAGTATTTCTAATTGTCCGGGCCGGTTGTTTTTAGGAATTAAAGTCAGTTCGAATGTTTCAACGTGTTTATTCATTTTATAATATAAAAACCGTTGGATAGATGCCAACGGTTTTTATGATCTTAGGTTAATCTAATTTATTCTTTGGAAAAATCCCATTGACCATTAAGCTGTTGGAAAAAATCATTTTCCGTCGACAAAATCAATGTTGTACCCTCATTCATCGTTTTCTTATAAGTTTCCAATGTCTTTAGAAACGAATAAAAATCCGGGTCTTTGTTAAAGGCATCCGCGTAAATTTTAATGGCTTCGGCGTCGGCCTTTCCCTTGAGGATCATCGCTTTCTTATAAGCTTCGGAATTAATCTCCTGCAGTTCTTTTGTGATTTGACCTTCTATCTCGGCTTTTTTTCCTTGCCCTTCGGAACGGAACTGTTCAGCTGCCCTTTTTCTTTCCGAAATCATACGGTCATAAACTTTATCCCGCACCTCAGAAACATAATTAATTCTTTTGATCCGGACATCGATCAATTCAATGCCATATTGAGGAGTAGTGGCTTGCGCACGAATTAATATTTGCTTAGCTAATTCTTCACGGCCGATTTCAACGTTTTCCAATTCGGTATAAGACAATGCTCCGCTGGATGTTTCTTGATCTTCCACGGAATTTCTTTCGGCAATGATACGATTTGTACTTCGAATCGCCTCAATTAATTTATGACGCGATATAACATCCCTCGTCGAGGAATCAATAATGTCATCCAACCGGCTCTGGGCGCTTTCTTCCGTCCGTACAGACTGCATGAATTTTAAAGGATCATTAATCCGCCATCGGGCAAAAGTATCAACCCATATGAACCGCTTATCTCTCGTCGGAATTTGATTCGCGTCACCACCCCAGGACAAAATCCTTTTTTCAAAATAATTGGCTTGTTGCCAAGGTAATTTAAAATATAAACCAGCCTGGGATTTCGGTTTTCCAACCAATTCTCCGAATTGAGTGAGGACCACTTGCTGTGTTTCATCGATGGTGTACATTAAGCCGGTTCCTAAAAATAAAAAGGCGATTAAAATCAATCCTACATAAATATTTAATGTATTTCTCATTTCTTTATCCCTCCTTCATTCAGGTTAAGCAAAGGAAAGACATTATTTGCTTTGGGTTCAAACACAAAAATCTTACCTGCCTTAGGGAGAATGTCCTCGAAGGTTTCCAGGTACATTCGTCGACGGGTAACATCCTTCGCATCTTTGTAGGCATTCCATGTCTCTATAAATTTCTCTGCGTCCCCTTTAGCAATATTAATTCGTGATAAGGCGTAGCCTTCCGCTTCGCGGATGGTTTTCTCTGCCTGACCACGTGCTTGAGGAACAGCCTTGTTGTATGCTTCCCAGGATTGATTAATCACTTTTTCACGTTCCTGTTCAGCTTGATTGACTTCATTGAATGATTTATTGACCGGGGCAGGCGGTAATACTTCCTGCAATTCCAACTTGGTGATTTGAATACCGCTTTTATAACTGTCTAAAGCTTCTTGAAGTTTTATGCGCACTTGGTCGATAATTTCATTCTTCCTCGTGGATAGCACTTCCGACACAGAATAATCTCCGATGATCTGACGCATGACCGCTTCGGATAAGTCTCTCACGGTGACGACGGGATTCTTCACGCTGAATAAAAGCTGAACCGGGTCCATGACTTTAAACTGAACAATCCATGAAACGTCAAGGACATTCAAATCTCCCGTCAGCATTAAGGCCTCATCGTCGAAAGAAGTGGTTGAATATTCAGTTTTGGATTCAAGATTGGATGTTCTAAAACCAAATTCTTCTTTAAAAATTCTTTTTGATTTAACCTTGTCTAATTGTTCAATATTAAAGGGAAGCTTCCAATGCAGGCCAGGCTCCGTCGTGCGGACATATTTTCCAAACCGCCGGATGACACCTACTTCATCCTGTTCAACGGAATAAAAACTGGTCATGGTGAAAAACAAGATGACAAACGCAATAAACACTAATGGCATCCACGCGCTAAGCCGCGATAAATTTCGCGATCCTTGACGGAAAAGTTCTTCCGGGGTATCCGGTATCTTAAAATCCATTCTGTTCTCCTATACTATAATTTTATAGCGGACGATGTATTTCGACCCGCCTTTTTTACTTGGTACATAGCCTTGTCTACTTCGGCCAATAATTTTTTAGCTGAATCAATATTTTCTTGAGGAACCCCGCTGATTCCAATACTAAGAGAGCAGAATACGTCATTTTTATTCGCACCTTGGGACAATTCGGCAAACAATTTGGTAAGTCGATCAGCGACGATCGAAGCGTTATCCACGGATGTTTCCGGCAGCAGAATTAAGAATTCATCGCCGCCGTAACGGCCGATAATATCCACTTCTCGAATACATCGCTTAATCTTTTGGCTCGTCTGTTTAAGAATCTTATCGCCTTTTTGATGTCCGTATAAATCATTAATCTTCTTAAAATGATCAAGATCAATCATTAAACACGAGAAATGTTTTTTATAACGAACGGCCCGTTTAAATTCTTGATCTAATCTCTTTAAAATTTCTTTATGATTAAGAGCCTCAGTCAAACCATCGGTCTGACACCTTTTGGTTAATTTCCGTTCTGCATTTTTGTGAACGGTAATATTTTCCATTGTCAAAAGAACACGCTTGTGAGATTCAAGAACATTCACATGCAATGTGACGTCGATCATTTTACCTTGTATACTTCTTAGTTTAAGCTGCGTTTCAAAATAAGATTGCTCTGATAAAAGTGAAGTATAAATCCCGATAATCAGCTTAAGAGAATCCCGATGAATTATTTTTTCAAGGTTATCGGCGAGTTCTTTTTTGGTTGCAGCGCCGAAGAGACTCAAAGCAGCAGAATTGGCATGGTTTATTTTTATAGAACGAATGACTTCACTTAATAATCGCCGATTCTTTAAAAAATAAGCTCGAATATTCTTAACTTTATTTTTTTCGATGATCAACTTTAATTTTTTCAACGAAGAAAAATCTGTTTCAACAATTCCGACGGGAAGATTCTGAAAAATTGTTTTATAACCATCGGTTTGGTCGTTAAGTTGAGCGGAATACTTTTTGGATTTTGGCGTGGGCATGTTTATTTTGAATTTCTTAGGCATTTAACAGCGTCTATTTAAAATGGATTACAACGTCAATAATAGGAAAAGATTATCCTTTTCCCTGATTAGCGACTGCTTTAGCAGCTTGAGCGATAGCGTCCTGATCGCCTAGATAATAATGTTTGATCGGCTTTAAATTTTTATCCAACTCATAAACCAATGGTATTCCCGTCGGGATATTAAGATTTAAAATTTCATCTTCCGTCATATTATCCAAATGTTTGACGAGAGCGCGCAAGCTATTGCCATGGGCGGTAATCAACACATTCTTACCCTTCTTAACTTCCGGAGCAATGACATTTTTCCAGTACGGGATCACACGAGCCACCGTAGTCTTCAGACTCTCAGTGAGCGGAATTTCTTTAGCCGATAGTCCTTTGTACCGAGGATCCTTACCAGGGTAACGTTCATCATCTTTTGATAAAGCTGGTGGAGGAATATCGTAACTTCTTCTCCATACCAATACTTGTTCCTCACCAAATTTCTTGGCGGTTTCGGCTTTATTTAAGCCTTGCAAGTCGCCATAATGACGTTCATTCAATTTCCAATCTTTTATGACCGGAATCCACAACAAATCCATTTCATCTAAACATAAAGACTGCGTTCTAATCGCTCTTTTTAAAAGCGATGTAAAGGCTATATCAAATGTATAACCTTCCGCTTTAAGCAAGCGGCCAGCTTGAGCGGCTTCACTCTTTCCTTTATCGGAGAGATCAACATCTTTCCATCCGGTAAATTTATTTTCCTTATTCCAAGTACTTTCGCCGTGTCTTAATAAAACTACTTTATATTCTGACATGAACTAAAACCTCCTCAAGTTTAGGCTTGATGATTTGTATTATTTGGGAATTTAGATAAGATATATTTTCGAAAGAAATATTAGCGGCACTTTTTCTACGTCTTTGTTTTCGGAGATTTCTTTTTAGGCATATGATAATTCATCCAAGCCTTTGAAAAACGTTCCATCCAATCAGCGGCGGCTTTTTCAAAGCCGATATCATACCCAGCCTTCTCACTTTCAATCCATAAATGACGGTTTATTTCTTCTATAACCTGCTTATTTTTTATAAGTTTATTGTATTCGTCTTTATTCATGTCCCAGCTCCTTACTTTCTTTGATTTAAAGTAAGCTGTACAAAAAACTAGCCTGTTCTAACCATCATTTGATTGGTAATTATAATCTTCCAAAATTTCACGAATGGTGACGACGCTGCCTTCCAGAAATGTTTGTCCGCTGCGGAGCTCCCCTCTATAAGTCTCTTCGCTAAAATGGTTCAGCTTTTCCAGAAGTTTATATCTTTGTTCCTGCGTGATTCCCAGACGATTAAATGTCCCGTTCTGATTTTCTTGATTACTCACCAGTACTTTTGTCACCAGAATCGAAGCTTTTAGTAAATCCTTTAACGAATCTTTACGGGATTGATAAATCTTTACTCGATCAGCCTCAACGGTACTCATATTGACCTTCTCCGCCGATCCCTTATGAAATGCCAGCATTTTATCGAGCAATATTTTTTCCTGATTATTCAGTTCGATCAACTGATCACAAACTTTGGTAAAAATATCCGACACATTGAGCATCAAACCATTATTCGTTTGAGTGTGATACTTTTTTAAATAGTTCCGGGCAACACGGAGATTGACATTATTTTGAATCAATTCCGTTTTTAAAGCTGATATTCGCTGCTCTTCTTTATATTCCGCAGAGGCTTTTCGGGTGAGTTCATATTGTTCTGAATTTTTCTTTAAATACTCGAGGCTGGTGAGATAATCGCGGGTAAATTCATATTTACGTCCATCCGGATTTTCTTTTTTAAATTTGGAGGTGCTGCCTAAAATCTGTTCAGCACTCACCAATGAATATGGTGTGAAGACGGACAAAAAAATCATGATCGTGATGATCATTTTTAAATTCATAAGATAACTTTCATATTTAATTTTAACCTATTCTAGCACGCGCTTTTTATGTTTAAACAAGAATTTTATCATTGATACATATTCAGCCGGCCTATCAGTTTTTGCTTGGCCCGAATATCACTCGGCTTGGCACCGATGTAAATGGAGAATAATCCATATGCAAAGTCTTCTCCCTCGATAATTCCCTGTTTAACACCATTAAGATCAATTTGAGTCCCAATGCCGGGCAAATAAGTAAACGCGTACCGATCGCCGGGTTCTAAATCTATATACCAATTTGTTAACTGTTGGATTTTTTCTTGTAGGGCTTTGTATGTATCCGGCTCTAAATTCTCCGCCATTCCTTTGAGTGTTTCTTTGGTAAATTCCTCTTTCGATATTTTTTGTATGCTGGCGACCTCAATTCTTTTCGGAACATTAGTCAAAATTTGCTCCTCCGTCGTCTCTTTGACGGAGTAAAAACCAACGGCCACTTCTTTCAGCACCGAGAATCTTTTTAAAGCCACGCCCAGGATGACAAGCTCAATTTTTTGTTCTTCGTACTTATACACATCTTTAAATTTTTCCTGACTAATTTGCAGAGCATAACACTCACTCGTAAGACTGAGCATTAAGCCAATGGACATTAATAACTTTGAAATATTATTTTTTAAAATGGTCATAAATTATTACCTCTTTCATGGATAATTGTCTGCCGCGTTCGTGGGCAAGCTTTATTCCTTTTCCGACGACGACAAACATCGTAATCACGTAATCTTTAGGTAAATGAATCAATTCCGCTACTTTCTTAAAATCAAAACCGACCATCGGACAAGAATCATAACCCATGGATTTAGCCGCAAGCATTAAGGTTTGGGCCGCGATGCCGCAGGATCGCATGGTCTCATCATGCTGCATCTGTAAATCACTTTGATAAAACTTTTCTGTTTCTCTGACCAAATAATCACGCACGTGTTCCGGCGCTGATGACCAGTAGCGGTGTGAATCTTTCCAAGCGTTTTTATCCGCACACAAAATGATTAATAAAGAAGCATCAGTGACTTGCGCTTGATTCCAGGAAGCTTTTCTAATTTCTTCTCTTAATTGTTTATCCTGAACCAAGACGAACCGCCAATTCTGCATGTTAAATGACGTCGGAGACAAAATGACAGCAGACATCAACTGATCAATTTCTCCAGCCGACATTGCGTGGCCGGAGTCATAATGTTTCACGGAACGTCTTTGCCTTATGGCTTCAAATATATCCATTTTAAAACCTTATCATCGGTGTGTCGAAGTTAATAATCTGGTGGGATTATATCATAGAAAGAAAAAGGAGTTATGACCATTTTCGAAATGATAATAACTCCTTTTCAAATACCAATAAATACTTAAGCTACAGTAATTTCTTTTGATAAATAAACATCTTGAATCAAATTAAGCAGCTTTACACCTTCGGCCATAGGCCGTTGAAATGCTTTTCGACCGGAAATTAATCCCATGCCGCCAGCTCTTTTATTAATAACCGCTGTAATGGCTGCTTCTTGAAAATCATTACTTCCCGACGCACCGCCGGAATTAATCAAACCAATTTTTCCCATGTAGCAATTAGCGACTTGATAACGGCATAAATCGATCGGATGATCACTGGAAAGCTGGCTGTAAACGAGTTTATGCGTTTTTGCGAATTTAATCGCATTAAATCCGCCATTATTTTCCGGAAGTTTTTGTTTAATGATATCCGCGCCAATGGTTACGCCAAGATGATTCGCTTGACCTGTAATATCTGCTGACACATGATAATCTTTTTCCGGTGTTGTAAACGCATTATTTCGCGTGTAGCACCATAATATAGTGAACAATCCAAGTTCATGGGCTCTTTTAAATTGAGCAGAAATTTCTTCGATTTGTCTTGAGGATTCTTGAGAACCGAAATAAATCGTCGCCCCGATACCGACAGCTCCCATATCATAGGCTTGTTCAACATCCGCAAATAAACGTTGATCATGCTTATTCGGATATGTTAAAAGTTCATTATGATTAATTTTTAAAACAAATGGAATGCGATGCGCATATTTGCGTGAATATAAACCCAGAACACCCAGGGTAGATGCAACCGCATTACATCCGCCTTCATAGGCTAATTTGATAATATTTTCCGGATCAAAATACATTGGATTCGGCGCGAATGAAGCGCCAGCGGTGTGTTCAATTCCCTGATCGACGGGCAAAATTGATAAATAACCAGTTCCGCCTAAGCGTCCATGATCATATAGAGATTGTAAATTTCTTAAAACGGTGTTCGAACGATCTGAATTTATAAATATGTCGTCGACAAAATCAGGACTGGGAAGCGTAAGTGATTCTTTGGAAATGGTTTTACATTGATGATCCAATAAATTTTTGGCTTGATCGCCTAACAATTCAGCAATATTACTCATTTAAAAACACTCCTTTTTACCGATTACAATTAAGAAACGCTTGAACTATATCATGATTTTTGAAAATCAGAATTATTTTTTGCGAGAAAATTTATTATAATTCTTTAAGAAATAAAGTCCAGTGTAAATTTTAGGTTCAATTAAGCGGCCTTTCTTACCCTGGTTCTGCAACCACCGATCAATATTTCTTATTGGAACTTCATGGATCTTGATCGCTTCCGTTTCATCACCACCACCTTGCCCTACTTTTTCTAAACCATAAGCCCTGAATATCGTGACAATATCCGCGCTCGAACCGCCCGACGTTGGACCATCGGTGATTTTAACCATTTTTTTAGCGCGATAACCCGTTTCTTCCAATAACTCCCGTTTGGCACCAGCCATTATGGATTCATGCTTTCTGGATGGCTGATCATTAATCAACCCGGCGGGAAATTCAATTACAAATTTCTTAACCGGGGGGCGATATTGTTCAACCAAAATAACCTTCTCATCTTCGGTCATAGCCACAATGATCACAATATCGCTGCAATTAATCCGTTCGACGTATTCCCAATCAGCTGTTTTTACAAAACGCAAAAATCGGCCTTCGACGAGAATTTTTTTGTTGGCCTTACTCTTGCGTTTACTCATTAAAAACTCTATCTGACTTGAATAGAATCACTTTTTCGGATTCTAAAATCATTTTCCGGGAGGATGGCAATAATCGAATCGAATAAAATATATCCGGCGTCATCCGATAACTTAAAGCCTTTTGATTTAACAATCAAAAATTCTTTTTCTGCGATTTGCTGAAAACCCAAAATACTTACATCTTCCACGACCGACATATGATTCTCACCGCTACGAAAATAAATATCATATCCGCGTTTTTCATCAAACCGCTTGAAATCTTGAGCCAAAGACGGTTGACTGACGCCGAGGCTTAACAATAAAATAAGAAAGCTGATTTCTTTACGGAATATCATATTATTGGGTGACAGCTGATTGAAGCTCGACGGACAAAACGACCATTTCAAATTCAATATATCCTAAATCACTGGAATCAGGAACTTGGATATCTAATTGGGCTTGATTCCAAGCGCCGCGCGTCAAGGTGCCGTCAAACGTGTACTCCGCGCCTTTTAACGTATCGCGCCATTCCTCTATCTTTTGTGTATATCCGGCATAAAATTTCTTTCCCCATACGATATTAATCTTAAAACCTTTATAATCCGCGTTATTTAAATTTCCTATATTTAAGTATAATCTGAATGAACCGCTGGGCATTTGCTCGACGCGGTCAATCGAAACTAAAAATTGGCCGCCGTTTGTATCTACACTTTGAAACGCGGGCGTACTGGGATCTAAAACGATGACACCTCTTTTTAATTCTTTTATCTGCGTATTCACTTGCGTTTGAAGACCAGCGGAAAAATTTTCCAAATTTTGTTCTAATTGTTTTGTGTAATCCTGAATATTATTTTGAAGTTCTTCTGAAAATTTGACTAAGGTGGGCTGAAATGTCTCAACATATTCTTCAAGCGCCTGAACCCGATTTTCTACATTATTCTGGGCATAAGCACCTGAACAAATCAAAAAAAAGTAAGCCGTCAATGCCAATCGAGATAAAAAATGATCTGCTAATTTCATCAACTTCTCCTTTGAAAATTTATACATTTCGAATGAAAAGCCCACCTAGAGAGATTCAATAGGTGGGCTATCAATATTTTTAAATCGTCCTATTACTTTCCCTGATTGGCTACTTCCGGTGTAGTTTTAGTCGTTGGTTCTGGTGTGACTTTTTTTGTTGCTTCCGGTGCGACTGTGTTAGCTACTATTTCCGGTGTACTTATATTACCTTCGGCAGGAGCATTGTCAGCTAAATTTTGGGCTTTCCAACTGCGTAAAACAAAAACATTTTCGAAAACGAGCTTAATATCTCCATAATAATATACTGTCTCTTGCCCATCTTCTTCGGAAACAGCGGATTCGGTAGGTTCACCATAATCTTTGACTATTTTGGCAATCGTAATATTATCTCCAACCAACTCTTCACTTTCTAAATCGAATCTTAATTTATCCACATCTTGAGTATAAACCGGCTTACGAAAACCATCATATGTCCATGAGCGCCAAAGCCGATTTTTTACAAACTCCGTACGGATATCATCATACTCAAAAACGACTCTTCGGTCATCATCCGTGATAGATAATGCCTTTCCGTAATTCTCAATAATTTCATGAAGTCGGGTGTAGCCGACACGGATGTGATTATCACGTAAATCTTTTCTTAATTGTAAAATTGTTTCGGGTGTGGCCAAAAGACCTTCGATGGCCTGCGTGGATGGTGTGATCAAAAAAAGGGATATCAGGGAAAAAATAAACATTCTTATTTTCATAAGTTCAACCTCTCATCTTATTTAAAATCTATTAAATAATTATACCTAAGATCATATACTATAATTAAAATTTTAGAAACTAAAAAGTCAGAATTTTAGCTAAGTTTTAATTCCGCCTTAACCGCCTCCATAAGAGGGCTAATAATACGTTCCGAGAAATCAAACTTAATTCCTGCCTTTGCATATATCTCCGGAAGAGGTTTTGCCCCTCCCAATTCTAAACCGCTTTTATAATCCTGTACCGCTTTTTTCCAATTTTTCTTGGCATTTTGCCATACTTGCAAAGCGCCCAGCTGCGCGATTCCATATTCAATATAATAAAAAGGTACTTCAAAAATATGCAGCTGCCGATGCCACAAATAATTCTCCGCCGCTTCTAAACCAGCCCAATCAAATACTCCGCCGCTAAAGCTGCGCCGGATGTTCACCCACATTTCCCGTCGCTGTTCTCTGGTATGTGTTGGGTTTTCATAAATCCAATGCTGAAAACTGTCAATCGTTGCCACCCAAGCCAGCACATACACGATATCTTCCAAATGATTTTCTCTGGAACGCTGTTTTTCTTCTTTGGAATAAAATTCATCCAGATATTCACCCGCTAATAATTCCATGGCCATCGAAGCAACCTCATTAAACTCCATAGGCCCGTGACGGTAATCAACTAAAGGATCGTGCCGGCAACTTAATGTATGAAAAGCATGCCCGCCTTCGTGCAGTAAAGTATTAATATCGCCATCCATTCCGACGGCATTCATAAAAATAAATGGACGCCTTGATTCATCCAAACTGGTCTGATAACCGCCGGGGGCTTTTCCTTTTCTCGACGCTAAATCCAGCATGCCGCTTTCCGCCATAGAATCAAAATATTTCCCAAAATCGGGATCGACCAGATGAAATATTTTCTTGCACTTGGCAATCAAGTCATTGACTTGTTCAAACGGTTTTAAAGGTGCCCGCCCTAACGGATCAACTTCGCCATCCCATGGACGAAGGTTAGATACCTTCATTTCATTCTTTCTTCTCTGGCAAATTTGCGACCACAATGGAACCACGGTTTTCTCGATCGTCCGATGATATTGTTTACAATCTTCCGGCGTATAATCGAATCGATGCAAAGCGCGGAATTTATATTCCATAAAATTTTTAAAACCGGCGTTAAGAGCAATTTGATGACGAATACCTAACATTTTTTCAAATAAATCTTCAAGCTTATCTTTATCTTGAAGACGCCGTTCGCTCGTCGCGCGCCAGGCCTTTTCACGTAACTCCCTATTTTGTTCCAATAAATACTTAGACATTTCCGGCATGGTGTGATCTTTTCCGTTAAAATGAACCGTCATTGCCCCGCAAATTTTTTGATATTCCTGAGAGAGCAATTCCACTTGCGTTTGTAATTCAATGTTTTTCGGAGTAAAAAGTTCGACTTGTGTTTTTATATCCCGCGTATAAATCGCGTAGCGATCTTCATTCAAAGCATATTTATTTTTTAATTCTAAGAACATCTTGTTCAATTGGTCATCCAAAGGTTTCACAGCCGGCGAAACCTCTTCAATAAAACGAGTGTATGCCTTAGCTCTGGACTCATCATCTGTTTGACAAGTCATACGTATATAGAGAATGGCGCCCGCTTGTTCCAATCCCGCATTCAATTCCGAGCGATCTAAAATCCACTGTTCAAATTCTTTTTCATTATTGATTTTTCGATCGATCAATTTTTGATACAGTGTTTTGATATTTTCAATATCCGTTAAGTCGATTCTGGAAGGAATAAATTGTCTTGGCTGAAATGGCGTGAGTTGATCAAATGCGAGAGATACTGTTTGAGACGGGTTCATCGGTAATTCTCCGTTCTTATAAATTGTTATATATCAAATACTTATGAAAATTCATGTTAATAAAAATATAATCTTGACAAAAATTTTAATTTAAGTATACTTTTATTTTCAATACTTAAACCGAGGAATAGAAATATGGCTAGAATTTGTATACTCTGCGATAAAGGCGCCCAACCGGGCAACAAGTATAAACGACGTGGTCAAATCAAAAGAACAGGCGGTGCTGGTTCTAAAATTCTTGGAAAAACACTTCGTCGATTTTATCCTAATCTTCAGCACATCAAAATCATCCTGAATGGATCAGTAAAACGAGCTCTAGTTTGCGTATGCTGTATTCAAAAAGGCCGAGCGATTAAAGCTTAGTTGATCAGTTCTCATCGCTCAATTTAATATCTTTCAATCGTAACTGCGCTTGTGGTGCTTTATTCCAATCATCAATGGAAATTTCATAAGCCAAATCAATCTTTTCACCCGGACGTATTAATCCCGCAAACTTTTCCATACCAAAACCGACCGCTGAAATTGTTTCCCCACCCTGTTCAATCCAAAATTTAAGTGTAGCTTTTCCGAGAATTTGCGGATAACTTTTGACGGTGACTCCTTTGGAACAAAATATTGGCTGAGGATTACCTTCGCCAAACGGCTGCATGGATTCAATCGTATCCGCTAACTTGATATCAACCTGATTTAACGGAATCTCGCTTTCAATACTGATGGCCGGAATTAATTTCTTTATTTCTAAAATCCGTTGAGCAACGGTATTAATCATTTCTCTAAACGGATCAATCTGATCTTGTTTAATCGTCAATCCCGCCGCGCCTTCATGCCCGCCATAATTTTCCAAAACGCCCCGGCATTCTTGTAAAGCATTTTGAATATGAAATCCGTCAATCGACCGGCACGACGCTGTTCCAATTCCTTCTTTAGTTGATATGACAATCGATGGCCGGAAATATTTATCCGTTAATCGCGACGCTACAATACCTAAAACGCCTTTATGCCAACCTTCTTTATTTAACACAATAACTTTCTGATCTTTAAAATTGATTTGCTCCTCAACGATATCAATGGCTTCGGCAATGGTATCATTTTGCATCTTCTGTCTTTCCAAATTATGAACTTCCAGCTCCTTGGCTAAATTTTCCACGCGGGTCTCATCATCACTTAAAAATAAATTTAAAGACGTTTCCGCTGTGCCCATTCGTCCGGCCGCATTGATGCGCGGACCTAAAATAAAACCAATATGAAACGGCGTGATCGGTCCTTTTTTTATTTTGGCTGATTTGACTAAGGCACGCAAACCAATATTGTTGGTCTCGTGAATGGATTTAAGACCAAAATAAACTAGTGTTCGATTTTCGCCTTTTAGAGGAACAACGTCGGCCACCGTTCCCAAGGCGGCAAAACATAATAAATCTTTATCGACTTGATTCGTTAATGCCGAGGAAATTTTCAAGGCTAGACCGACGGAAGCTAAATCTTTAAACGGATAGGGACAATCTTTTTGTTTTGGATTGATAATAGCGACGGCATTGGGCAAATCGCCGTCCGAAGGCTCATGATGGTCAATGATAATGACATCAATTCCTTTTTTCCGGATCGATTCCACCTCATCGTAGGCCGTAATTCCGCAATCAATCGTAATGAGCAAACTGACTTTTTGCTGAAACGCCGATTCAGCAATTTCATGATTTAAACCGTATCCATCCGTCATCCGATGAGGAATATGGTGAACCAAATCAAGACCTAATTTCGTTAAGGCTTTATTCAGGATAACCGAAGACGTTACACCATCCACGTCATAGTCGCCGAAAACAAGCACGCGTTCTTTGTTTTGAACAGCAAGATGAATCCGTTCAACGGCCTTGTGCATACCCTTCATTAAAAAAGGATCATGAAGGGAATTCAAATCAGCATTTAAGAATTGACGCGCCTCATCAGGATCTTCAATGGATCGGTTAATGAGAAGTTGAGAAATGATAGGATGTATTCCGAGCGATTGACTGAGCTTGTCTCGGAGTGTTGGACTGGATGCTTTGATATTCCAGATTTTGGACATAAATTGCTTTGCTTTAAGGCTACATTGTTTCCGGACGGCTAATTCCCAAAAGACTCATACCTTTGGCCAGAACGATTTGAGTCGCCATAACTAAACCTAGCCGTTGTTCGGATAATTTCTTATTATCTTCAATCACGCGATGACGATCATAAAATTTGTGAAAACTGGTAGCCAATTCAAATAAATAATTTCCAAGCGGATAAGGATCCAGTTGATCATGACAAAATAATAAAGAATCACTGAATCGTCCTAAATTTTGGACCAACTCAAGTTCTTCCTCGAGAATTAATAAATCAAAATTTTTCTTCTCAGCGGAAATCGATTGTTCCTTAGCTTTTTTATAAATACTGTTAATTCGCGCATATGCGTACTGAATATAATACACGGGATTTTCCGACGATTCTTTTTTAGCTAATTCGAGATCAAATTCCAAATGAGCTTTGATATGCCGCATCAAGAAGAAATAACGCGCCACGTCAGCTCCAACTTCATCTAAAATTTCCCTCAAACTTATAAATTGTCCTCGTCGAGTCGACATCGATATCGCTTGGCCGTCACGAAAAATAGTAGCGAGCTGAACAATCATCACTTCCAAATCATCCCGATTCTTTCCCATGGCTTCGGCCGCGGCCTTCAGGCGCGAAATATAACCATGATGATCAGGGCCTAAGATGTCGATGATTTTATTAAATCCACGATCAAATTTATTTTTATGATAAACAATGTCTGGCGTTATGTAAGTATAACTACCATCGCTTTTCTGTAATACGCGGTCTTTGTCGTCACCAAAATCTGTCGATCGAAACCAAAGCGCTCCTTCTTTTTCATATAGAAAACCTTTTTCGCCGAGATATGCCAGCATTTCTTCAATTTTATCGCGCGTCGCGATTTGAGATTCATTCGACCAAACATCAAAATGGACGTGAAAATCTTCTAAATCTTTTTCAATCACGCCCATCAAATAATCTACGCCGAACTTTTTGAATTTCCCGACCTCAACTTGATTTAAGTCATTGATCGTGCGAATTTGATTTTGATCCATAAATAGTTGTGCCATCTCTTTGATATATTCGCCTTGATATCCATCTTCGGGGAATTCAATTTTCTCACCGAGTATTTCTTTGGATCTAAGTTGTATGGAAAGCCCCAAAATATTAATTTGATTCCCGCCATCATTCACATAGTATTCTTTGGTCACATCATAGCCGATGTACTTTAAAACATTTCCCAAAGCATCACCAACAGCGGCTTGCCGGGCATGGGCTATACTTAACGGGCCCGTCGGGTTGGCGCTGACAAATTCAATACAAACCTTTTGACCTTGTCCTAATGTCAAAGATCCATAGGTCTTCTCATTCTCATAAATTTCTTTTAATACAGTGACAATCGACTGGGGTTTGAGAAAGATATTAATAAATCCCGGATGTTTAACTTCCACTTGATCAATATAATCTTTAACCTTAGATTTGGTTAAGGTTTGAATAATCGTTGTTTTAAATCGTTCGGCGGTAGCCAGAGGCGGCTGTTTAAATGCTTTGGCCATGCGCATAGCCACATTGCAGGAAAAATGGCCATGTTTTTTATCGGCAGGGATTTCTAACTCAATTTTCGGCCAATCTTTAACATCGGGATAGGCGGATGAAAGAGTTTCAAAAAAAAATTCTTCAATTTGTTCTTTAATCACATTTAACATAAAAAAAATCACAAGTCACAAATCACAGAGTATTCAATTTTTTTAAGGCTGTGACGTTGTGCCTTGTGACTCCCTTGCTTCTCAAAATTTATTTATTCTTCCAATCCACTACTTTGGCTTCTTGCCACAAATATTCAAGATTATAAAATTCACGCATATTTTTCTCAAATATATGGACAACTACATCCCCTGCGTCGAAAACAATCCAATGCGAATTTCCCCGTGGATTTTTTGATGCCGGCTTAATTCCCATCTCATGAAGACCATCATCCATTGAATCGGCGATAGCTTTGACTTGACGGTCCGTATTTCCGGAACAAAGAACAAAAAAATCACAAAAATTGACGAGCTTGCGCATATCGAGGATAACAATCTCGGATGCTTTTTTCTCGTCAGCAATTTCGGCAAATTTTTTAGCTAGTATTCGTGAAGATAAAGAAGCTTTTCTTATCGCAGAGGCCCTTCTATTACATAATTATGTTAGAAAAAATAACTAGAACAATCTTTAGGTCAATTAGACACTTCAGATTGAATATTACTTCTTTTTCATTTTTGTGGCTTGATCTTTACTAAGAACTCTCCAGCATTCATGAGTTCCTTTAGGAGACTTTGAAACAGCGAAAAATCGACCGCTTTTTTCTCTGACTTCATAAGTAGAAGTATTGAATTTTGACTTGGTTTTTACATCGTAAAACGATAATTCGTCTGCCATTTTTGCTCCTTTTGGTTCTATAAAATTAAAGTTAACTAGAGTCTAGCGGATAAATATTCCATTGTCAATTCAAAATTCTAGATTACCGCTAAATATTCAAAATAGTTTCGATTTTTTTGGATTGTTCTGGCGAAATGGGACCGACCAGAGCTAAATTATATCTGGATTCCTGCAAAATATCTTGGGCGACGCGTTCTACGTCGCTGATTTTTATCTTATTGAGTTCAGACATAACCTGTTCAAGCGTTTTACCTTTATTTCGCGAAAGCATAGATTCACCAATCCACAGCATATGCTCCATCGTATCTTCCAAACCAAGCTGAATTTGTCCGATCAAATAATCTTTAGCCCGCTTGAATTCACCAGGCAAGATACCTTTGGACTTAATCTTCTTAAATTCTTTTAAAATGACATCCACAGCGTCGACAATTTTCACATTATCTACTCCGGCGCGGACCATAAAAACACCGGTATCGCTCATCGATTTATGTGTGCTGCCGATGGAATAAGCCAGGCCTTTCTTTTCACGGACCTCAACAAACAACCGGGAAGACATATTTCCACCCAAAATTATACTCAGTAGAGTCAAAACATATTTATCAGGATGATCTTCATGATATCCGGGCAGACCAAGAGCCAAATGCATTTGCTCAATATCTTTCTTAAAAAAATGTGTTCTAGGTTGGCTTTGAACTTCATTAAAGGGTTGAAAGGTTATTTCGCCATTTCCCTTCACCGACGACAATGTTTTCTTGATTTGATTCACAAAAGATTCATGATTAAGATTTCCGCAAGCTGAAATAACCACATTTCCCGGAAAATAATATGTTTCATGAAATTTTTGCAGATCTTTAGCAGTTAAGCCGGACACAGATTCCATGGTGCCGGCTAATTGTTTTCCCAAAGGGTGATTCGGCCAAAGTAAACCATCCAGCAATTCCATAACGAAATATTGCGGCAAGTCATGATACATCTTAATTTCTTCAATAATGACCGTTTTTTCCTTAACGACATCCGTTTTTTTAATGTTCGGATGAAAAACCATATCGGTTAATACACCCAACGTTTGAGTGAGATGCTGGGAAGGAATTTTGGCATAAAAACAGGTCTGTTCTTCCGACGTAAAGGCATTTAATGAACCGCCCACACCTTCGATCTTTTCTTTGATTTGCTCACAGCTATTTTTTTGACTTCCCTTAAAGACAATATGTTCGACAAAATGAGTAGCGCCCCTGAGACGATCCTGTTCATACCGCCCTCCGACGCCGACCCAGATACCGATCGCCACACTTCCTCGGTCTTTCATTTCCTGGGTGATAATTCTTAAACCATTTTTGAGTTGGGCTGTTTTATACATATTTTTATTCAATTGCTGAAGTTAATTGCTTTACGAATTTACAAACATTATGAACTAAATCTTTTTTTCCTTTATTAGCGACGATTTCATTAATAATAGCGCTTCCGACGATAACACCGTCGGCGACCTTAGACATTTCTTTGACATGCGTAGCATTCGAAATCCCGAACCCAATGCAAATCGGTTTATCGGTGATAGATTTGGCTTGTTTAATTTGTTTAGAGATCGACGATGGTAAGGCCGTCCGCGCGCCGGTAACACCCGTTAAGGAAACAAAATAAATAAATCCCGTCGAGTAATTAGAAATTAACTTCATCCGTTGCGGAGTTGTGGTCGGGGCCATGAAAAATACCGTAGCTATTTCATGTTCATCCGCCGCTGACTTTAAAATTTTTGCTTCTTCCGGCGGTAAATCAGGAATAATTAGCCCATCAACACCACAGGTTTTACATTTAGCCACAAACTTAGCGTCTCCATAATGAAAAATGGGATTATAATACATCATTAAAGCGATAGGAATTTGCGTTTTTAAACGTAATCTTTGAACCAGCTTAAATACTTTCTCCGTCGTGACACCTTTAGCCAATGCGCGTTGAGACGCAGCCTGAATTGTTTTTCCATCAGCTAATGGATCGGAAAATGGAACCCCGATCTCGACGATGTCGACACCACTTTTCTCAAACCCGAGCACCAATTCTTCCGTCGTTTTTAAATCCGGATCACCAGCTGTTAAAAAAGCGATAAAAGCTTTCCTATTCCTCTTTTTTAACAGCAAAAATTTTTCTTCAATTTTATTCACAATAATTCCTTAATCAAATTCACATCTTTATCTCCACGGCCAGAAAGACAGACAATGACTGTTTGTTTACCTTTAACTCTTTGAGCCAATTTGGATAAATAAGCAATGGCATGCGATGATTCCAGCGCGGGAATAATGCCTTCCGTTTGTGATAATAATTTTAATCCTTCAATGGCTTCTTTATCTTCAATCGCGACATATTCGGCTCGACCGATCTTTTGATAATAAGCATGTTCTGGACCAACGCCGGGATAATCGAGACCAGCAGCGATGGAGTGAGCAACCTTGATTTGTCCGTCGTCGGTTTGCATCAAATTACTTTTACTTCCATGGAGGACTCCAATATCACCCATATTTAACGGCGCTGAATGATGAGCGGTTTGAAGGCCTTCACCCGCTGCTTCAACACCAATCATTTTGACTTTTTTATCACCATAAAAGGCATGAAACAATCCCATCGCATTACTTCCGCCACCCACGCAAGCTAAAATATAATCAGGTAATTTTTTTTCTTTGGCTAAAAATTGTCGTCGAGCTTCTTTACCAATAACAGATTGAAATTCACGTACCATGAGCGGATAAGGATGCGCCCCGGCGACAGAACCGATAATATAAAATGTATTCGACACATTCGTGACCCAATCACGAATAGCTTCGTTCATTGCATCTTTAAGCGTTTTTGACCCACTCGTGACGGGGATGACCTCAGCACCAAGCAATTTCATTCGGATAACGTTAAGGGATTGACGCTGCGTATCTTCTTCGCCCATGTAAATCACACACTTTAAACCCATTAAAGCCGCGGCCGTTGCTGTGGCTACTCCATGTTGTCCAGCGCCAGTTTCAGCAATGATTCTTGTCTTTCCCATTTTACGGGCGACTAAGACTTGACCTAATGTATTATTGATTTTATGCGCGCCGGTATGTAGAAGATCTTCTCTCTTGAGATAAATCTTTAATGTTTTAAACTTTTCGCTCAAACGTTCGGCGTAATAGAGGTTGGTTGGTCGTCCGGCATATTCAGTCAGATAATTTTGAAATTCCTTTTTGAAGGCGGGATCTTTTCTAATCTGATTAAAGACGACCGTTAATTCTTCATGCAAAGCCATGAGAGTTTCGGGCATAAATCTTCCGCCGAATTCTCCAAAATGTCCATGTTTATCTGGTAAAGCCATAATTTCTCCTAAATGAATCCATTATTGAAGCATAAACCAATCAAGAAATCAATTTGTAGTTTTGTTGTTTGAAATTTTTCACCGCGGACCATGAATCAGCTAATATTTCCAATCTGGAAAACGTTCTGTGCCAAAAAAATCATTGGGATGAAACAGACGTAATATATCTTTCGGAAGTAACCCAAATAAGCCGTATCCGATTGGATGGGAATCAATCTCGACATCCAATTTAGTTCGATTAAACTGTACTTCTTGATATTTCCCAGACGCATATTCCAAAACGGTCAATCGCTCAGCGTATCCATCTCCACGCTGGCCGCAATAAATTAAATATTTCCCATCGGGCGACCATCGCACAAAGCGATCTGCATGACCATTTTTAGTAATCTGATAAGTCTTATTGGTTTCCAATTCTAAAGTAAATATCTCCAGATTTTCCGTGCCATCTTTATTTAAATCTCCGGACACATAAGCTAAAATTTTTCCGTCAGGAGAAAATGTCGGGCTGTAATCACGGCCCGTATAATTAGTAATTTGTTCGGTTCTTCCGCTTAAGACATCATAAATCCAAATATCTTCATTACCGGACTTTTTGGATGTAAATACAATTTTCTTGCCGTCCCGTGAATATTCAGGCGTAAAATCAGACGCCTCATAATTAGTTATTCTGTCCAGTCCGGAACCGTCCTTATTAATCGTGTAAATATCAAAATTATTTTCATAATTCGCGCAAAAGACAATCTTCTTGCCGTCGGGTGACCAGGACGGAGTATTGTGATGTTTCTGCGCATTAGTAATTTGTCTTTGATTTTTTCCATCCGCGTCCATAAGCCATATTTCCTGTGTCTGCGACTGAGTAGACAAATATACAATTTCAGAACCATCGGGCGACCAACGCGGGCAATCATTATTATAATTCCCCGTCGTCAACCGCTTTATATTGTTGGCTTCGAGATTGACGGTCCATATATCAAAATCTCCATGTTTTCCAGATGAAAAAACAATCGTGCCTTTAAGTTTCATGATGTTTTCCTTTTTTAGTAACCAAAAACTAAAACCTTAATTTAAGTTATCGTATTCTTTAATATATTTTTCAAGGACCTGTGTACCTTTA
Organism: Candidatus Omnitrophota bacterium; assembly: GCA_018062515.1. Classification (GTDB taxonomy): domain Bacteria; phylum Omnitrophota; class Gorgyraeia; order Zapsychrales; family Zapsychraceae; genus JAGOSC01. The sequence continues at coordinate 2,106 of JAGOSC010000007.1, read as the reverse complement.
TAAAGGTCATTTATCCGGATATATTCATCATTCACATGCAGCGTTCCATGCGCTCCCCAACCCGTCGCGAAAGCCGGTATACCATGTTTTTGAAAAAAAGTAATGACGGTCGCCCCTTCACTGCCCTTAACCTTCGCCGGCGTTTTTTCCTTCTTATTGATTTCCATAAATTTTTTGAGAAATGGATGATTTTCTTTTATTTCATAAGGCATTTGTAAATCATCAATGTGAATTTTAAAATCCTTGGCTTCTTTCGCAATCACCTTTTTGATCATGTTCAACGGTTCTTTATAATCTGTTCCCGGACAATAACGATGATCGACGGTAAATTCACAGAAATCCGCCACCATATTGACCTTATCACCGCCGTGAATAACGCCCATATTAATGGTTGGCGCATGAAGAAGTTTATGTTTTTTGTGTGGAAATTTTAACTTTGTCAGATTGTTAATGCAGCGCGCGGCAATCTCAACGGCGCTGACTCCGCGCCAATTATAAGCGCTATGCGCTTTCTTTCCGAAAATCTGCACTCTTAAAAAAATAACGCCCTTCTGGACGATAATCGCATCATATTCCGTCGAGTCAACGACTAAGGCAAATCTTGGTTTTACTACTTTTTTATCAAGCAGTGGAATAATCCCAATATGTGAGCCGGATTCTTCGTCGACAGTAGCGGCCACAATGACATCTTTTTTTAATTTCACACCATCCTCAACGAGAGATCGAATCACTTCCATACAAGCCGCCGTATTTCCTTTATCATCACTGGCTCCGCGCCCATAAATCTTTCCATCATGAATCTGTCCGCCGAAGGGTTTAAATTTCCATCCCGTTCCCGTCGGTACCGTATCAAAATGCGGTGTCAATAAAATGGCTTCTTTTTGTGCCTTTGCTCGCGGCCAACTTCCTTTTAAAGTCGCAATAACATTAGGGCGATCCTTGGCATAACTGACCGTCTTAACTTCGAGACCTAAAGACTTCATATCTTTTTCAATAAATTTCGAACATTCCAATTCCAGCCCTGGAGGATTAGAAGAGTCAATGCGGATCAGATTTTGCGTTAATTTAACAAGACGGTCTTTCTTAATCATTCTTATTTCCTTTATATATGATTTGATTATTTAAAAAAATCTTCAGCCTTCGAGGCTCCTAATTCTTTTTTATAGTCATCAAAATCAATCACTGTCACGCTGAGACGCTGCGCGGATAACATTTGAAGTTTGGGTAAATGTGATTTGATATTACGGAAAGATATATATTTAAATTCTGATTTGCATTCGGGACAAACAGGCTCATTGATTTTAATGTCGATTTTATTGCAGTTAGCGCAGGCGCCAGATATGTCGCCGTAAATGAGTAATTGCGATTTGATTTTGGTTAGGTCGAGCTTTGAATACGTGCGGATAAATTTTTCAGCCATAATTCGGCATTATAACACAAGTTTTATGATCGCAAAAAGTTTATGAAACTGATTAGTCTAGTTCAATTTACTTATACTGACGGCATTTTCATCTTGATCCACCAATCCCAAAAGAAGCGGCAAATTAGTCGGAACAATATTTATAATCACCGGTGTGAATCCATCAACGGATTGAAGTGTAGCCGGATCAACAGGGGTATTGAAGTCAATTCCGTCACCTTGTGTTTCTATTTTCAGCTTATTTGGATTAAGATCAATACCGCCGACCTTAGATGATTCTCCAAATATGGCGTTATCTGTAGTCGATTCCATCGGAATCACGTAAACTTCTTTAAAAGGATATGCTGCCGGTACAGTATTCCATTTAATGGCTTCATCTAAAGTTTTCTTTTCATAACCAGCTTTTTTTGCCAATTTTTGTATATCACTTCTATTACTTAAAATATTTTCGCTGACAGGTAAATAAATTTCTTGATATCCGCCTTGTTTTGCAACCGCCTGAATCGCCGCAATCATATCCGGATATAAATCTCTGGCTTTAACTTCTCCTAATAATTCTGCAGACGGCTCTATACCGGGAACCGTTAATATCTTTTGACCATCCTCTTCAACTTCATAAAGATGAATATAACCGACTACCTGACCTTTTATTTTATCCACCATGGTCAGTAAAGAGAATGTTTTTT
>JAGOSC010000055.1 GCA_018062515.1 Candidatus Omnitrophota bacterium | reverse complement strand
GTGTGGGGGTTAAGAGTAATATCGCGTCATCGAGAAAAGCAAGTCAGACCAAAAACATCGACGCTGTTAAAGCCGACATTCAGCCAAACTTAGTAGATAAAGGCGGAGCGATTCAGATTACGCCTACATTTGAGAAGAATATTTCGATCACACCGGCAAACTCAACCGACGCCGCTATGTTGAACTCAAATGCTGAACAGTCGAATATTGATCGTGCCAATTTATCAAATACTGAAAAGCCCATGGTATACAGCGCTCAGTTAGCCACGACAAATACCAAAATGATGCAAAAGGTTGTTCTTGATCTAGATACTAAAGTGATGAAAGCGAGGCAAAAACGTAATAGCTCGGAAGAAGTTAAACTTGCGCAGAAGAGTGATCATATGCAGCGCATTTTATTTGCAGGTACTAAAAATGATGCAAGGTATTTAGACCCTTTTACCTATCCGGAAATGTTCATCGATCCATATGAATTGAATGGCCTTGTTGAGACGAACAAAGTTATTGATTTAAATAAAGTTCGCGGCTGGATAGCTGATAATCAAGACTTAATAGATGTTTATGAACCAGTAATACAAGAGATTGAACAATTGCCAATTCAGGGCGCTAAAAATTATTTGGCTGAAAATTATGCTACGAAAGAAGCGCAGCAACAAAAAATAGTAGTGGGTAAAAGTGAAAGTATTAGTAATAAAACATTATCGTATGAGCAGGTAAAGGAAGGTGTTGATTTTGAGCTTATCGTTTTCAATCCAATAGAAAAGCGTTTGGAGTTCATACCAAAAGTTTCTTATAAAGAAGGATCAGATGAGGTATCGTTAGATCCTGAATCAATCCTTGAATGGAAAAATGGAGCAAAGGGTCGCGTCGAACAGACACTAGTAGACAAAGCACCTAAGAAAATAGGCCAGTATTTTGTCCGTTCCGACGGAGAAATATTTTATATAAATAAAATAAATGCTGTAAATTCTGATGAACCAGGAAAATTATTAAAGTTTGATTATGACTTAGTTCATATTCTAAGACCCCTCTCATTAAATTTTAAATCAGTTAAATATGTACCTGAAGAATTTAGGTCTGTCAGCGATGAAGATTTCAGTCAATTTAATTCGAAAAAGTTTGATGATACGTTAGCCTTTCAGGAAGAATTGGCATTAGTGAATGGGTGGTATGAGCAACCAATAATAAATGAAATCATTAAATATGCAGATTCATACGGATTTGATGCATTAAAGCAAAGAGCTGAAAAAGTAACCAAAATTGCCAATGAATACAATAATACGGCAACCTTCAAAAAACTCTCTTCTGAAATACATTCCGCAATAGCCTTTTTTACATCGGATGGAACGGATCCATATAAACCTAATGAATACAGAGATCGTAGAAATATCACCACCAAAGCCGATCTTGAACGGTTTATTGAAATCGGTAAAAAGATTCCTGAATGGTCTAAAGAATTGAACAATGCTCCTGCTGACTCTGAATTTGCGATGAGAATGAATGAAGTTTTGAATAATGATACGGTTAATTTATTTAATAAATGGCAGAACAAAATCAGGACATCATTGGAAAATATGCCAACGGAACAAAGCAAAACCGACCAAGAAGAAGAAATTCAAATGTTAAATTCTTTGAAAACTCCAAATTGGTATAACCAGGACATCGAGATTGAAACAACATTGCGTCCTGTAAAAGCGAAAGATTGGCAGGCCGTGGAAAATATTTTTGAAATATTAGGAGAGCATACAAAATGGATTGGTCGACCGGAAAATATTTCTGCATTAGAAAAAGCCGTTGATGACTGGGATTCTCTCGATGAATCCATGAAATATAACGTAAAAGAACATATAAAGATCGTAGTTGGGGAAAATAAGGAAGATGAATCCACGGTCTTTGCTGCTGCCGAATGGCTAAGAAGATTTTTTAGAGTTTATAATCACGTCTTTTATCTTTCTCCGAAATCCGTAGAAACGAATGGGGAAAAAGGATTATTTATGCTGGGAAGGGTTAAAAAAGTAACTCCGATTGATTGGGGTACGAATAAGAAAGCAATTACATATGTCGAGGCTATGCACTCTAATATTGATGGCGGTGTTAAGCCGGGAGCAAACACAAAAGAAGTTTTAGTTGTTGAAAATAGCAAAGCCATTACGAAGGGCTTGGATTCAGACTTAGTCGCTGTTCATGAGTCGCAGCATTTATTCGATACTCTCTCTTTACCAAAAGGGTCGTATGAGTCTTGGGAACTGGAATATACAGCTTATCTTAAAACAATGTTAGAAATCGCTGTGTATCGACAGTCACCAGAATATAAATCACAATCATATGAATCAAGGACCGGTAAAAATTGGATGGTGGATGATATTTTTGGCGGAAGCGACATCAAAGAAACTTATGAACGCTTAGGAGAAAATTCAGAAGAACATGTGAAAGCTATGAATGCATTTCGTCCAGAATTTTATAATCGAATTTTAGATATACAAGTAGAAAAGTATGGGTCATCACGGCAAGAAAGCTTTTCAAGTGCAAATTGGCGTCAAAAAATTTCAGCGGCTAACCCTAAAGATTTGGAACAAGTTGCCAGAGTCATGTTAAATGATTTCTATACGAAGAAAATGGGATATAGTCCAGAATATCCGGATGTTTTGAAATTAGAGACGATAGATGCTCCGGCACCGTTATTCTCACCAGAAATTAAGTCTCTGCATGAAGAAATTGCGAATTTCTCCGTCCACACAGAAACCGACATAAAAATTGCTCAGAATAAAACAGCGGCGGTATCGACGGAAAAAACAATCGACGCCGCTAAATTAATCCAAAATTCCGAGTCTTCGAAGGCTGAACAATCAAAAGTCGATTACGATAATCGATCCATCAAAGACAACGCCAATCTCGGCGGCGCGGTTGAGATTACAGGCAAAAAGATTAAAGACCAAGCGTCATTGAGCCAAGAAGACAAGAATTTAAAGAAGTTAATAGCAAAAGAACTTTCAGGAGAAAATAAAGAAAATCAAAAAAGCAAGCTGACTCGCTCCGCTCGCGGAAAAACAAACAAGACAATTACATATTGGAATAAGCAGTTAGAAAAACTAATACCAGGCGTTCAAATTGATACAGTTTCATTGAATCCAGCGCCTATTACATACCGCGTAAATTGGTATGAAGACAGAAATCCTTATTTTGCAAAGAGGCAAGGTCAGGAGCTCTATAAGTTCGACTTAAAAACCGGGGAAGTTGATGTTGTTGGTGAGGATTGGGTCATTAAAGGTCATCCTGATAAGATTGAGGAATTTAAAGACGAAATAAGAAAATCTCTTGAGAAGGACATACTATATTTTGATAAAAAGGATAAAGACATTTCTGATTTTGCTTTAGCAACCCTAGGGATGAAGCGCGAGGATATAGGTTCATTAAAAAGCGGAAAGAAGGAATATATTAGTCAAATAGAATTTATGCGTAAGATGGAAGAAGGTAAGGTAGTTGCTTTGGATATGCGCGGGCTTGAAAGTGAAGAAATATTGCGATTAATGACGGATCTCGGCGAATGGTCGAATGTTGTAGCAAGCAAATATGGTTTGATAGATTCCGGTCAAGCTTTGAAAGAAATTTTTAAGAATGCAGTTCGTCATGGTAGTCAAATGAAATTTGAAAGGCCGATTTATGTATATTTTGATCAAAATAAAAAGACATTTGAAGTGTGGGATACGGCCAATCCGCAAAAGGTGGATCCTTATGATGTTCCAATTGATTGGGCAGGGAAACATAAAGGATTGAACACGGCTGATGAAATGGGCGGGGAATACAAGAGAAAAGAAGGGATAGGCAAGTTTACCAAAGTGTCATTTACACCTGAAATGAATATTGATTCCGCCAAATTATCAAGCGTGACTTTAACCGGCGGCGCGGTTGAAACTAATGGAATTACTAAAGACAATGCGAATTTGAGTTCAACGCCAGTACAGGCTGCGTATATTAATAACAAATTTGATCTTAATAATGAAGTAAGAAAGATTAATGCGAACGCCCAGAAAAATGGTAATGCTGGTCAACCGACGACCGTTCCCGACATATTTGAAGAATACTGGGGGGCAGACGCGCATAATCTCGCTATTTTGGATGGAGGATCTGGTAAAGGTAAATTTGTTGAGAGCATGGTTAATGCTGATGAGGCCAAACATATTTTCGGCCGGGTTACCGGAATCGATCCTGATTTAGCTAATGGCGGAGATGAAATCAGCCAGGAATCAGCCGGAATAATAACAACCATAATGACTGGAAAACCGGTGGCGGAAGTGATCATAAACCGAACAAGTTCTGGAAATAATCAAATAGAGATTACTTTCGAGAAACCTCAAAATGTGTCAGAAATGGTTCAAGAGTGGAAAGAAGTCGGAAGAGTGAATAGCATATCAGACGATCAGAAAAAAGTGACAATAGCAATTGGGATTACACCGAAGAATGCAGCATCGCAAGAAAGTCAAGCGGAAGGCCGAACAAAGAAATTAGTGAATTTAGAGGAACATTTAAAACAAGTGACGGGCGCAACAATTACCGATAATCGAAAGGGAGAATTTAGAAAATTAACGTTAAAAGAAGCGTCTCAAAATCCTAATTTCAAAAATAGCTATGATGTACTTACTTTTAACGCTCCTTATTTAGGAATGCTGAGTGAAATTAAAGCAAATATAGGAAATCTATTACGCAAAGATAGTAAAGGAATGGTTATCGTTCGGCTTAACCAAGCGGATACTGAAGAAAATGTCTACAATAATGTTATTAAAATGTTGAATGATGCTGGATTAGATAAGTTTAGGATTTATGCCGATGAAGATTTAAGCGGTTATCCGTCAACAGAGTATGCTAAAGGCACCCCGATTATTGTCGCGTGGCGTGGAGAAAACAAACCAGCTAATAAATTACCAAGCATTGTCAAAAAAGATTTCTTTACCGAACAAATGATTGGAACCAATATACCCGTTTCAAAATTACAGGTATCGTTATTTAACGCATTTAACACAATCAAAATAAATTCAGAAATGATCAACCCTGTATTCCCTAGATTAGGAGTAGAGCAAAAATTATTATTACCGGCACCAGCAGATTTAACCAAAGATATGTTGGCGCTTCCTGTACGACCATTAGTAATTACTGAAAAAAATGCTCCGATGCCAACTAAGATGTCATTAATAAGCGTCGACTCTGTTAACAGCGACGATCGAGCTAATTTGGCCTCAAATAAATCTACCATTAAAAAAGATTTTGCCATGCTCGCTCTGAAGGCTGATGGCGATGTCATGACGAATCAAGCGGCGAAAATTCGAAGCAAGGAAAGTAATAAAACTCGAATAACTCGCGATGAAAAAGGAAAGGCTGTATTTATTCAGTCTCAAAGATGGCCGAAGACGTTTTCTAACTCGGAAGAAATTGGTTTAGGCATGATGAAATATATTCAGGCTCTCGTGAAGAAGCGTAACGCTTCTGATTTACCGGAAGAAATGATCGAGATTCTCTATTGGGGAGCAGCCGAAGGAAGAAGATTATTTGAATTAAGAGGACAACTAGATAAGTTGGGAATTAAAAATGTTCGGCTGATTGGATATTCTGATGAATATCATTCGGGATGGGAAAAAGCCAAGGATATGGAAGGTATTGATTTTATCTGGGATACGCCGGAGTTTATACATAAGTACATTCAAAATGGTCGATTGGACGGAATTTTCAGTCATTTAGGATTGTATTATTTCTTGGAGCAAAATGCGGTAGAAACCGGATATAAAACGGAAATAAATCCTTATAGTATTGCCTTAAGTGACGCTCGTCAATTTCAAGAGAATGAAAAAACAGCCAACACTCCAAGAAATAAGGAACATCTAAAACAATTGACCGCATTATTAAAACCCGGCGCGCAATTAAGAACCGATATTCCGACCGATAAAATATCGATTGAAGAAGTAAAGAAGATTGGCGGTTTTAGCGATTCTGTTAAATCAGTAGGCGAACTTTCTTTGGAAGACAGGAAATACTATTTTGAAAAACCAGCTGATTTAGTTAAAGTTAAGAAAGCCTCGTCGATAAATAAAGGCGGTAATGTTTCAACCGCCGGTGACAAAGCCATGTTGACCTTTGCAAACCCGGGCGTAATTTCTCAGTTAAAAGCAGATCAATACAAGATCGTTCAATTCGGGAAAGAAAATTACATTTTAGCCTTAACAGCTGATAATAAAGTGATGAGAAGGGAAATATTTGGAGGCTTCGAAATTCCTGCAGGAACAGAGGTCAAAACTGTCAAAGTGGAAAATGGTGCAGAGCAACTGATGATAGGCAATGACTATGTTCTGGTCGAGAATAAACAAAAGAAAGGCAAAGCAGAATCAGTTAAATCCATAGATATTAACAAAAATCTGGCTGTTCTTACGATCAATAAAATCAATGTGAATGTGGAAAATTCGACTATTGATTCAATTGAATTCAAATTACCAAATAAAAATTTTATAGCGGAATTACAAAACGCATTAACCGAGAACAAAAAACTTCCGAAGAGTTTGTTGCCAAATACAGCTGACGGAACGACCTTCACAGTTAAACCGGAAGAATTTAAAATATTATTTAATGCTTTTGTTAACTCATACGTAAAAACTGAGGTGAATGCGCAAGAATGGGTTTCTGAGTTGGAAAATAAAGCTATTTCAACCGCGAAAACTATAGCCAAATTAGAACAAGGAGAGCTGGTTTATAAAGTTATATCAGCAAGCGCGGATGCGCGTGTGCATGGTGAAGATATCGGCGACGGATTAGAGCTTATTAAAGGAACAGCTACGGCCAAAGAAGCTAGAGAATTAAATATCAAAAATAATAAACCTAAAGATTTAGAGTTTGTAAGACTTGGTCAAAATAATGATATTTTTGAAAAGAAGCCCGAGTTGAAAAAATATGCCGCAATAATGAATCAGAACTTAAACGAGATGGATGAGATTAAGAAAATATATGTTGGTTCCAAAAAATCTATAAAAGTAGCGATTCCGTCAGAAATTGCATCCTCGTCGGTAAAGAATTCGATATTCAATGAAAAAATAGGAGGAAAACTTTCACTTCCTGGCGTTCTAGAAGCTATAAGAGGTTATGCAGATATGGATGTAAGTGTTAAAGCGGTTAAGGTTTTTCCGGAAGAGACGAAAGAAATCTTGGAAGCTTTTGTAACTAACGAAGGAAAAGAACGCCCTGAAATTATTCTTGGAATCAGCGCATCTTTAGTTAAGGATGGGGAAAGGGTCCAAGATATAATATATGAGAAAATTGCCGCAGGGGATCGTAGTTTCGTAAATATTGACTCTAGTTATAATAAAACTTTCAGCGTACGTCCGATTACACATTTAAATTATCAAGAAATATTAGGGGCGCAGATAGGAAAGTCTTGGAAGAATTTGTCGAAAAATGAGAGAGAAATGCTTGAGTATTCTACATTTGATGATTGGTCTGAATTATTAGAAGAAGATGAAGCGCGGGGAATATCAAACGCTCCTATTACTAGATCTTTCATTAAAGTTTTAGCTTCTATGAAAGGGATTATCACGGATAAAGAAATTTTTAGAGAGAAATTTGATGAATTAAATGTGCTTTATAATGAGGCCGAAACGGCTGATGTTTTATACAGCATCCGAGGCTTACAGCAAACATTTGACGCCAAAAAGAAAGATAAATTTAAAACATATTGGCCGGTTTTTGTCGAACTTGGTTTGAATGCTAAGAAAGACGCTCCAGAAATATTCAAAACCCTTTCTTTGATGGAAAAGAAAGGATTAATCATAGATAAAGAGCATTTAAGAGGCATTGGAAGTAAATTAATATCACAATTTAAAATAATGCCTCAAGAGAAGCGTGCGGAGCTTGTTCAATTTAATGTGGAGCTGGTAAAATCCAATCTTGATAATCCTGATTTAGCGGTTAAAAATTTAACAGGTTTATATGAAACTTTGCATACAGGCTCAATCAGCAAGAAACTGCCTAAAGAAGTACAAGAAAAAGTGATCAATTTTATTCAAGCCAACTACGGAACGGACCTAAAATATAGCCTGTATCTAAGGAAGGAAGCGCCTGACCTTGAGGGTAGTGCCTTTGAAAAGTATTATTTAAACGAGATCAATTATTTTACGAAACAAATTGAGACAGAAAAAATTATCCCTGTTATTCCGCAAGGCATGTATGTGGAGAAGGGAGCCAATTCAATTGACTTATATAAGGAAGGCAATCCTGATGATGTGTTGGCGTCGATTTATTTATTTGATAATAAAGATAAAAGTGGATTGAACTATGATGCTATTTATGTTCCGAGAGATCATAAGGAATATGGGCTGATTTTATTAGTGAAGGCCATGATGTTGAAAGGTAATCAGCCTGTATATGTTACGAAAGACCATAGCGACGCGTTTACAAATGACAGCGATATTATGGGGAAAGAATCCGAAAATACGGTCAGCATCAACGATTATAAATGGCTCGCATTTGGGAAGGCCGCTGGCTGGTTTAATGTAGAATCGATAGAAGGTCAAGTTCCAGTCGAAGTGGCGGGAAAAATCAAGGGAATGTCACCTGCATTAAAAGTGACATTGACGGATGCTTATTTGAAAAACATCAACGTTCAAGAAGTGAGCCAACTATCAATAAATATTAAGAACACAAATAAACCATTGATGGCTTCAGCTAAGTTAGCAAGCGGCGGGGCGGTAAAAGCAATTAATGATCTTAATTTCGTAAATAATAATATAGAAACGAAACAATCTGTAGCCACAACGAGCAATGAAGAAATATCAGAACCAAAAATTGTAATTGAATCCGTTGGACCAAGAGCCGGGCCGACAGACGAATTAAATATCGCCCCGCTTGATATTCCTGCATTACCAAATAATTCAAATATTGCTCCAATCAATACACCCAATATAACGCTTCCGTTAATATCAAAGAATGTATCCCAAAATGATTTATCCGGTCAAACCTATAAAGCCGATAACATGATGGTTTTGCCTCGTGAAGGAATCTCCGAAGGCGTTGTTAAGAATATTATTGCGAAGATATCTCAAGTAAAAAAATTGAACACAGGACGATCAAATTCCATTCTTCTTCCCGAAAATGAGAAATTTGAAATTAATGGAAAAGAAATTTCTAAGATTCGTGTTAAAGGGGTTAATTTTGATCCGTCAGATCTAAAGGCTTACGATGATTCTAAAGATCCAAATAGTCTTTATACCCAGGCTAAGAATTATGTATTTGTTGACAATGACGGACGATTTAAATCTGTTCCGGCATATGAAGTGCTTGACGGTGGTATGACAAAAGAGTCAGCCGAACTTGAGGCCAGGATGACAGAAAAAGCCGGAAAAGCCGGTATACCTGTGCCGGAAGTTCTTTTGGTCGGTCAATTCACCGAAGGTGTTCAATCATTTGATGGACAAGAGTTAGGATTTTTGGTTTTTGCCGACGAAGATAATTCAGAGCGGGCCATCACACAAATTAAGGCTCTTAATTTAGCATCTCAAATTGGAACCGTAAGCGATGATTTAATTGCCAAAGATTATCAAACATTCGGGGAAATGGATTATTCTATAGGAAAAATTCTCCGCCGCCTGCATGACGCGGGTATTGTCCACAAAAATCCTCATTTCCAAAACTTTGGCCAATCAGCTAATGGAACCATGATGATGTACGATCTTGAAACCGCCGCTGAACCAGAAACCGAAGCCGAATATGTCTTTGGGAGAACTTCCGATGTTCTTAAAAAGATGGAAGAAACGCTCGCTCAAACATACCAAGGCAGCAATGTCAATGCGGTAAATAATTATATTAAATCGTTTATGAACGATGCTGACTTACCGATTAAACGTTTTATGCTAGGTTACTTTGATACAAAAGAATTGAAATCATTCGATTTACAACAATTTAAATCTCCGGTTTATACCTTGGCTTTAGCCGGACTTATTAAAGAATTTTTTGACTTTAAACTAGACGGTAAATCGGTTGCCGAGGTCAATGAACATTTCCGAACAAAAGATCCAACATTAGAACCGTTAATGACGACGATCATGGATAGCGCGGCCCAGGCATGGCAAGTCAAGATTAATGATATTTCTGCAGAAACGAAGAATGAAATTAAGCCGGTAAGTGTCAAAATCGCTTCCAGCACAATCGATACCGCGATTCTTGGCGGCGCGGTAACAATTAATAATTTCGAAAACGAAGTGAAAAAAGATTCAGCCGCTCTTGTGAATAAAGAAACGGTCAAAATTGAAGAAGCGGTAAAAATCAACAGTTTAGAAAATGCTTCTACGATAATCAATATACCAGCTGTTAATCCAGGAATAAATATAACTCCGGTTACAACTTTACCATTAGTGTCTGATAACACTATTATAGAGAAGACACTTCCAAGTTTTGATCTAAATGAATTATCTAACGTAGCTACCCTTATTAGTAGTGGAAAGGCCATTAAGATTAAAGAACCAGGGGATGATACCGCTCCTCGCGATGTTTATTACATTCCCGAGGCTAAATTATTTGTCCATGCTTTTCGAGGAGATATTAATACCAATGAATCCATCCGCATTGCTGTTGATTTATTTGGTAAATATATTGCCCCAACCACGAAAGTAAATGGCGTCCTTATTGCTGAAGAAGTCACGCCATTTATTTATCAAGGCCCGCTGGATCCTCGAGATGTGTCAGAACAGCCTCGGAATTATTTTGAACAATTAAGAACACAATATCGCAATAAGGCTGAATATACCGTCCATGCTAAAAAAGCTATTGATCAGTATTTTAATATGTATACGAATATGCTGAGAATGGGCATATTTAATACAGATATGACGTTTAAAAACATAGGCATAGACCGAAAGGGTCAAATCCGAATGTTCGATTATGGAAACTTCAATTTGAACCCTACCGACGAGCATTTAACGGCTATGTTTAGGAGAGGAAATAAAGCCGATAACGAAAGCTTCAATTTGAGATTACTTTTAGGAGCTAATGTTGGTAAAGAAGTGGCGGATTACTATGACCGAAGAGCCAAAATCGTCTTTACCAAAGACTATTTTAATTCTGTTTGGGAAAAAGATTTAAGTTTACAATCTGCGGCCAGTCCCGTTCAAGATTTGGATTTGACTGTAGCCCAAGCCAATGGACAAGATACTAAATCGATAAAAGCAAGCAAGAATGGTCAAGCCGGGCAAGTCGTGATTAATGATATATCTGTAAGTAATGGCCGCACGTCGGCCGTTTCTAAGATTAGAAAGGATGCTGTATTTACCAAGAGTCAATTGGCCAGGATCTTAAAAACGCATACGCCGAAGCATGTTAGAGAAGGCGATTCTTTGGAAACTTATATGATAGAAAATAATTCAGGAAAAAAATTCTTTATCCATGTTCCGAATGCCGGAAAATTTGATAAAGAATCAACGGATCTTGTCATGGATTTAATGGGTCCATATTTTGCTCCGACCACCATGGTTAGGGTTAAAGTCGATGATGATCTTATCAAGGCTTTCCCGAAATCACAATTAGCTATTGAGAACGGATTCGTACAAATATTTGTTTCTAAGGAGATTGTCGACCCGTTTGAGGAATTAAATAAAAAATATAAGGGGAAAGAGCTTCAAGACAAATTTAAAGTGGTGATTGATGAATTTGCAGAGATGACGAAGTATATGTTGAGTAATGAAATATATATTACAGACGGGATAATAAAAAATGCTGGTCTAGATGAACAAGGACATTTGAATATGTTTGATTTTGAAGGATTTACCCTTCAAAAACCGAGAGGCGAGGAATTATTAACCGGCGACTATGTACTTGTAGATTCGTATTATGATGTCCTATACGACATGAATCTACGCTCATTCAAAAAGTTCGGAGCAGACACGGAAACGTTAAAGTATTACTACGAAGAAATGGATAAAATTTTTGAAAAACCGTTAGAATATTATGCAAAAAATAAAAGCGAAGATCTTGATTATCGTAAAACTACGGCTGTATCACCGGTGAATCATTCTGACTTTACGGACGACCCAATCGATTCTAAAAAAGTTGTGAAGAAAGATTCAGCGATTCTTTCATTTGGCGAAACAGCGATACCTTTCGAGCAAACAATGGTAAAAGCTGTAGAACAAAATAGAAAATTTAAAGACGTGCTCCCGGAATTGCGGGAAACGATAGATCCAGTTCACGTTAACCCAAGAACGACAAGAACGGATTCCAGCAGGAACGAAGATCTGCATAGAGGCATTATTGCAGCACCGATCTTTGAGGAATGGTCAAAGAAAGCTGGCCTTGACTTTCAATCTGAAAACTTGGAAAAATCGGTATTTGTCAACATTGGTCCCGGATATGGTGCTGCCGATGCGATAGCCTTAAAATGGGCCGGTGAAAGTATTAATAGAAAAATTGACTTTGTCGCTGTCGAGAAGAAAATCCCATTAGCTTACATTCCTTTATATGATTCAAAAAATAAGGCTGATGATTCTGACCTGTTGAAACAAATCCGAAAAAGAGTGAGTTATGTTATCGGTGACAGGATTGAACCTACGGAAATATTTTTAATAGTCACAAAAAATAAATTGCCTGGCATGGTGAGTGAAGTAGCCGCCCGCTATGTATATCAAGGCTATGAAAGAATACAAACAATTGCGGTTTCTGAAGACTTAAAATATGTGCGAAAAGGTTCAGTTGAAACAGAGGAGACAGTCAAGAATACCAGATTATTCAGTGAAATTACAAAATATGTATTTGCTCGAGTCAGTCCGGAAAACTTACTGGAAGCATATGAACAAGGTAAAACAGAAGTGAATGGTTTCAAAATTAAATATGATCCATTAAAGAAAGATCTTAATGACGCGGGAATTGGATTAGTTTCTTATAAAGAATTTCCAGCCTTTAGTAAGACAGTCAATATTGGAGGCATTGAAGCCAGCTTTGTGATTGATCATATGACTCCTGCAGAGCAGGTTGATTTTATGACAAATATGGAAGCTAGTTTACAAGAAGGCGGCTCTTTGATTCTTAAAGACGGAAAAATGATTTTTAATGCCGATGGTAAAGCTATTGCTCCGGTGGCTCGATTAGATGTTTTCCAAAAACTGTCCGGAAAGCTTAACTATAAGGGAAGTTTGATATCAGATTTGAATACCGGAAAAGTTGTTGATTATAAATTGCATCAAATATATCAAAAGAAAATTCCTACAGACTCTTTGTCACGATATATGCCGGAAGGGCCGAAATATTTATTACAAGATCGAATGAACGCTATTAAAGCTATGGATACCGAAATAGGAAAAACATCAGTTCTAGGAGATGCCAACGTTCATTATCTCGACGAAAAACGTCAGGAATTAGAACAAGCCGCTGAATCAACCATGGTTACGGATCAGCAATTTAATGAAATGGTTCAAGATTTCAAGGCTTTGAACGGTACAAAAGATTCAGCCATGTTGGGTGATTGGAAAAATCCATCCAAGAAGCAAATTGCCAAAGAAGAATTTAAGCGGGTCCAAACAGGCGTTTACATGGAAACGTATCTAGGAAAGAATGTGGCTATTCATATTCCGACGAATGACATAGATAAGGCTTCATGGGAAATTATTATGAGTCATGTGGGCCGATATTTTGTTCCGACGGATTATATTGAAGGGGAAAAAGGTTTAGCTCCATTGATAACAAATAGAACCAAGCAAGATGCTAAAAAACCTGTCTTTATTTCCGAAATTGTCACAACATTGTCCGCGCTGAAAGCTCAGTATCCAGACCAAAGGAAATTTAGAACTAAAGCTAAGAAAATGATTAATCAATATTTTGCAATGCTTTCAGATATGGTGGACATGGGCGTATATAATTCGGATTTAACATTCGGCAATGTAGGTTGGGACCATAAGGAAAAAATTCGAATATTTGATTTTGATGCCTTCACTATGAAGAAACCCACCCAGAATGAATTTAAGGCCTTCCTTGATATCGTCGTATATGACAAAACGGAAGAAAGTATAAATACAAATGAGCTACGGCATGCTACTGGAGACGAAGAGTTGGTTAAATATTATAATCAAAAAGCTGAGACATTTATTAAAGTCATAAACTTAGCTCAAAGATGGGGAACAGATAAAACAAAACGAACTCCAGTCGTATCTGTCCGCAATATTGATTCAGCTATGTTATCCAGCTCACAAATGGAAAGCATCCGCAATAACAAGGCTGTTTCCATCGTAAAAGTTGACAACAATACTTCGGCTAAAAATTTAGCGAGAGAAATTAAGAAAGAGCAGCCCGATCGTCCGGTCGTCGTCGGTCTTTTAGAGGATGGAAAATTAGTTTATCGCCATTCTGAAACATGGGAAATTGTGAAAGCCGAAGATATTAAGAAACAAAATAGCATTCTCATCATGAATGAAGGAATACGGTTTAAAATTTCCGACGCAAGTAAAATGGAAATCCGTGAATTCTTGAAAATCGTCGGACCTGAAGAATTCATGCCTTTCTTGATTGCCTCACAAGAATTTGATCACCCTGGACAAGTAGATACAAAAACACAATATCCTTTAGTATTTAATATCGCTGAAAGCATGACGCCGAAAGTTAAATACATCAAAGTTTTGTCAGCTAAAGAAATTATTCAATGGTTCGGCGAACCTCGGCAAAAAATTTATGAAATTGTTGAGTTAAATGGAAAGCAAATTTTGATTGTCAGTGAAGATATTGCTAACGATCCTGTCATGCTTGATGTTTTAAGAGCGGAATATGAGAAAAAAGAACTTATTAATATAACGGGCATGGGCGGCTTTATTCGATTGATTGAACGATTAGGAAATAACAATGAAACGATTAGTATCAATGAAGCGATTCAAATTGTTACGCAAGCCCGCGGACAAGTCAATGACTCGAAGGAAATCGAACGTCCGATCGTCGATAAATCAACAGAGATTTATGTTCCATCCAGCATACCGGTTATTAAAAAGGGTGGACAGATGGATATCGGTAATACTTTCAGCGATGCTCCGGTAAAAGTCACGCCGACAGGGTTAAAAGAAGTTAAGGGATTAAAAGAGATGGGTAGTTTTGAATCTGAAAATGTTTCAAATATTCCATTGCTTCCAAAAGATGTTAGAACCACCACTAAAATTATAGACGAACCAACTTTGTCGATTCAGACTGAAACTACATCGATTGCTTTACCTTCAGCAATTAAACCGGTAGAAAAAATCCGCGAAATATCTAAAGTTGAAACGATAAAAATTATTGAACAGCCGGATGTGAACCAGGAGCCAATCGTTATAAAAATTGGAAAACGAGGTTCTACGGTTTTTGTCAGCTCTTCCATGACCAAGAATACCGATGAACGATTCACTAAACGTACAGCCGGTGATCCAAGTGACTCAGCTTATTTAGCTTATTATGAAGGCAAGATTAAGATGGGTGATAAAGCCATGTTAACAGAAATGGCTAAAAGAATTTTCTATAGATCTCAGGAATGGGGCAAATTTGGGGATAAGTTAAGGAAAAAAGAAATTCCGACTTACAAAAATTGGGATCCGGTTTTGATCATAGTCGAAAAACTGGAAGCTGAGACTACAACGCTTAACGCTCCGACCGATGATCAAGATCCAGCTCTTAAAAAAGCTCCGGTGGATATTAATAAGTTTGATCAAAACATCATGCCGGCGGGTGTTCCAGTGAAAACTCCACCGCTGCCTTCTCTTATATATAAGGGAGGCTTGGTTGAAAGCAATCCTAGCCAGGCTCCGCCTAAAGAGGAAATTGTTTCTGCTGATCCTCGCGGCCCGCCTGTTGAT
>JAGOSC010000054.1 GCA_018062515.1 Candidatus Omnitrophota bacterium | reverse complement strand
CAAAAGTGGTGGCCGGGGGATTCATCTTTTGAAGTCATCGTCGGCGCTATATTAACCCAAAACACAAATTGGGGTAATGTCGAGAAGGCCTTAAATAATCTTAAGAAAGAAAAATTATTAACACCCGAACATCTGGTTAAAATTTCTCATCGTGAATTAGCCAATCTGATTAAACCCGCCGGATATTTTAATGTTAAAGCCAAACGATTAAAGAATTTTCTAGATTTTTTAGACGAGCGCTACGACGGCGATTTGAAAGCCATGTCGAAAGCCCCGACGATAAAACTAAGAGAAGAATTACTTTCCATTAATGGGATAGGACCGGAAACGGCTGATTCCATTCTGCTGTACGCGTTTCAAAAACCGATTTTTGTCATTGATGCCTACACTCAGCGGATTTTATATCGGCACGGTTTAGCTGATAAAAAGACCAAGTATGAAGCCCTTCAGGAAATTTTTACAAAGAATTTAAATCCGAAAACAGATCTTTATAATGAGTTTCACGCGCTGATCGTCAAAATCGGAAAAGATTATTGCAAGCCGAAGCCCAAATGCGAGCAATGTCCTTTAAATAAGGTGAATTATTCGTTGGAAAGCAGATGCAATAAGTGTTTTCGGCATTTTAACAGCGACGAGAGTTCAACGAAAAATAAAGATACTCTAATCTGCAAAGAATGTCTTTAATTTCTATCCTCGGGGTAGTAATGTTTTTTCCATGATTGGCCGTATTTTTTGATCCAATCGACAGCGGCGGTAGCAAAGCCTACTTCTTCACCTTTTTTTTCGCTTTCGATCCATTTATGTTTACGAATTTCCTCAATTGCTTTTGTATTTGAAAGATAATTAAATCGTTTTTCCATAGCAAACTCCTTTAAACGATTGGGGAATGATTAGTATACTGAAATGAAAAAAAAATTCAAGAGTATCATTGAAAAATTTGCATTAATTTTATATTTTAGTTAATATAAAACTAAAATATGTCTGAAAATATTGAGGAATTCATATGGATATAGTCCTTTTATTGATCATCATTTCTAATTCTGTCCTTTTAATTGTCTTGTACGTCATTTTAGTGGGGCGGGGGAAAGATCAGGAAAAACTTGAACGGCTGATTAGGGAAGAAATTTCAAGTAATCGACAGGAACTTTCCAGAAATTTGGAAGGATTTTCTAATCAACTCATCAAGATGACCAATATGAACGAGCAAAAATTGGAAAATGTGAGAGACATCGTGGATAAGAACCTCAAGTCGATGCAAACCGATAATAATCAAAAGCTCGAAAAAATGCGCGAAACCGTCGACGAAAAACTGCACTCGACCCTCGAAAAACGGCTTGGTGATTCTTTCAAAATTGTCAGTGATCGATTGGAATTGGTGCATAAAGGTTTAGGTGAAATGCAATCGTTAGCGATCGGGGTCGGAGATTTAAAGAAGGTATTGACCAATGTTAAGACGCGAGGGACATGGGGAGAAATTCAGCTGGATAATTTACTTGAACAGATTTTAACGGCCGATCAATACGAAAAGAATATTGCTACTAAGAAGGGCAGCCGTGATCTCGTTGAATTTGCTATTAAATTACCTGGCGCGAATAATCAGACGGTTTATATTCCTATTGATGCAAAATTTCCCAAAGAAGATTATGAGCGGCTTTTGCACGCTCAAGACAAAGCTGATATCGTTGCCGTCGAAGAATCAATTAAGGCGATTGAAAATCGGATTAAATTGGAAGCAAAAAAAATCAAAGAAAAATATATTGATCCGCCGAACACAACCGATTTTGCTATTCTTTATTTGCCGATTGAAGGCTTATACGCAGAAGTATTACGTCGGGCAGGTTTGTGTGACGTCCTGCAGCGTGAATATCGAGTTTCTGTGGCCGGCCCGACGACAATATCAGCTATCTTAAATTCTTTACAAATGGGTTTTCGAACCTTGGCGGTAGAAAAAAGGGCCAGTGAAGTTTGGTCTTTATTAGGGAATGTCAAAAGCGAATTCGGAAAATTTGGCGACATTTTAGACAAAACGCATAAAAAATTGAATGAAGCTTCCAATCAAATCGAATCCGCCGTTAAAAAGACGCGGACTATTGAAAGAAAACTTGAGAAAGTCCAAGAATTACCATCCGTTCCATCAACTAAATTATTAGAAACAGAAAAAGATGACATCGAAAACACAGAATTCTCCGACGAGCAAAGCCTTGTTTAATCACTTTTTTCCTGAGCGCGTATTTACGTTCGTCAGTGAAAGCGATGTGGATTTTAATTTAAACTCCACGGGTTCTCCTTTTAATTCATTACAAGATGATTATATAAAATCAAATCTTGGAATGAACGCCAGTGATATTGCTAATGTTAAACAGGTCCATGGGAAAGAAGTGGTTATTATTCGAGACCAAACTTCAAAGGTTGTTGAAGCGGATGCTTTGATCATAGATCGACGGGGTTTGGACTTGGCGGTACGCACCGCTGATTGTCTGCCGGTTTTTTTATTCGATGAAGGGACGCCTGCGGTCGGTCTTGTTCACGCGGGGTGGAGAGGAACAAAAGAGCAAATATCCGCCGAGACGGTCAAATTGATGGTAAAGACATATAATTCCAAACCAAAAGATATTAAGGTTGCCTTCGGGCCATGCATCAGAGCGCCGCGCTATGAAGTCGGAGAGGAATTTCTCCAGCATTTTCCGCGTGAAGTTATGAAGGAAAATCAAAAATACTGTTTTGATCTGGCCTTGGCTAATAAGAATCAACTCATTGACCAAGGTGTTCTTCCGGATAAAATTTATGATTGCGGAATTTGCACGTTCGATCATCAAGATTATCACTCATATCGTCGGGATGGACAGAAAGCCGGACGAATTTTATCTTTAATTATGCTGAGGGATTAATGTATGTATATTGTCATTTTTATAACATGCAAGAATAAAAAAGAGGCTGAAAACATTGCCGACCAGTTGTTAAAAGACAAATTAATTGCCTGCGCGAATATTATTTCGGATATTCAATCGATGTATTGGTGGGAAGGGAGGGTCAATTCGGATCAGGAAGTCATGATGGTTATTAAGACGAGAAAGACACTATTTTCTAAAATTGTAAAGGCCGTAAAGGCTATTCATAGTTATAAAGTGCCTGAAATAATTGCCATGCCGATTATTTCTGGAAACAAAGATTATTTAAACTGGATTGATGATTCAACCAAGGGAAGAAAAAATGATAAAAAGTAAAATCTTTATTTTAATGGTCGGAGTTTTCTTAAGTCTAGGTATTTTCTCAGCGACGGCGATGGAACCTATGATGAAACCAAGGAGTGTTATCGTCGGGCAAAAGGCGCCGGTATTCAAACTTCCCAATTTAAATGGTTCCTACGAAAGTCTTGATGATGTACGTAAAGGTAAGAATGCCATTTTATTTTTTTGGACAACCTGGTGTCCGCATTGCCGAACACAACTGAAAGAAATCCAAGTCAATAAAGAGAAGTATGTCGGAAAAGATTTTGAATTGATTTTGATTGATTGCGGAGAAAGCAAAGAACAAGTCATGCAATATGTAAACCGTAACGGCATAACCTTTAATGTATTTCTTGATACGGATGGACAGATTTCAGAACAGTATCAAATCCTCGGATTTCCGACGTTCGTGTTTATTAATCAACAAGGCATAATCACCGCTGTTGAACATCATCTTCCTGCCAATTTTTCAGATTATTTTAAATAATTAAAGTATATCGGTTTTTTCGTCTTGCGTCGTCGTTATGTTGGCTTCCAATCGAACACGGGTCATATACTCTTTGAATTTTTCGTTCTTTCGTTCAGATAGAATTGTTTGTTCCAGCTGTTCTTTTTGTTCAGCAAATAAATCCTGTGACGCAGGCGAGTAATGGTCAAGATGCAGAATGGCATACCCTTTTGGTGTTTCTACGACGGCGCTCACATCATTCTTCTCATCGAGCGAAAAGGCCGCGTTCTCAAAATCCTTAACAATGCCTATATTCGGCAAATATTGACCACGGTTAAAATTAGGCGTTTCCTGAAGATCAAGCCCCAACTCCTTAACCGTTTTTGAAAAATCGCGGATCTCGCTGCGATTTAACTGTTCTATAATTTTTTTCCGAAATTCCTCGGTTTTATTTTTTGTTATTTCTTTCGCCTGCTCACGCAAATAACTGTCTTTGACTTTATCTTTCACCGTTTCATATTCGGGAATGTAGGCATCATGTTTTTCGGCCACTTTAAGAATAATAAAACTGTTGGCGGTTTCAAATGGCCCTTGAATATCATTTAATTTCATTTTGAAGACTTGATTCATGACTTCAAACGACCAGCCTAAATTCAAATTAGGCGTATCGGAGTTAAAGTTTCCCGTTTGTTTCACACTTAATGAATGTGTTTTGGCTATCGTCGACAAGTCCGGATTTTCCAACAGTTCGTCAAAAATTGTTTGAGCCAATTCAGACGCTTTTTCTTTTTCCGGACTTTCAACGGTTGATTCGTCCTCTTTCTTTTCAGCGGCAGATTTTTCATCCTGTTTTATGGGTATTTCAATATAATCGACGTTAACGGCTGATGAAACTTGAAAGGCTTGTTTGTGCTCTTCGAAATATTGTTTAGCCGCTGTTTCATCGTACATTTTTTCATCTTTATATTGATCAGGAGAAATCAGTACATAGCTGACTTGGACCTCTTCATTAAGCCGCTTGAATTCAGACTGAACTTCATCGGGAGTGACTGTTAAGCCTTGTGTTTCTTGGTCAAAAAGATAAGCCAGTTGGAGATTTTCTCGAATACTTTCTTCAAAATCCCGCGGTTTAATTTTAAATATATATTGCAATACTTCATTGTAAGCAATGCTATCGAATTGTCCGTTGCGTTGAAAATATTCGTTTTCTTCGATGGTTTTGACAACTTGATCATTAAATATTTTTATTTTTCTGCGATCCGCTTCATGTAAAAGGATAAGGCGATCCCAGGTTTGAGCTTCCAGATTAAGAAATTCACGAACTTTGGCAAAACTTTCACCGTAACGCATAATGGATTGGATTTCTACAATTTGATAAGCCTTTCCAAATTTTTGAATATCGATCTTTTTTCCAAAAATTTTACCGGCATATTTATCATTATCCACGCCGCTTAATGTGTAGGCTGTTCCGAATATACCAAATGAAATAATAATAATCACGGCGACAAACCAGATTACTTTGCGTTTTAACTCCTTGTTGCGTAAGATCTTTAACATTTGAACTCCTGAGTATTTTGTGCTTGTAAAAGTTAGGTAATTTGCTATATTAGGCCAGCGAATTTAGCCTGGAAGATTAAATTTAAGCAAGATTATATCTACGAAATAATTATTTTACAAGGGATTTTCAAATCGATCTCAAAGTAGAGTTGTCTTGATTAAAGTTTAAATAGTATTATACTTTTACGGTTCATGATTTAAATTTCTTTACAAGCCTTAAACCGACCGTTATAATACGTTTTTATTTTTAACCCTAAAAATGATCGAATTTTAAATGAAAAAATTAAAATTAGGATTGCCGAAAGGCAGTTTACAAGACGCCACCTTTAAAGTTTTTGAACGAGCCGGATTTAAAATCGCTATTCACAGCCGATCTTACTTCCCTAATATCGATGATGAAGAAATTGAGCCAGTGTTATTACGCGCTCAAGAGATGAGCCGATATGTTGAAAATAAGACGCTGGATTGCGGTATTACCGGAGCGGATTGGGTTTTAGAAAACGGTTCGAAAATAAAAGTTCTCTCCGAACTGAATTATTCCAAGCAGACAACTAATGTAGTGCGTTGGGTTTTAGCTGTTCCTGAGGCTTCTCCTATTAAGTCGGTTAAAGATCTTCAAGGAAAAAAAATTGCGACAGAAGTTGTCGGGATTACCAAAAAATATCTTAAGAAACATAAAGTTCAAGCTGAAGTTGAATTTAGCTGGGGCGCTACGGAAGCTAAAGTTAGTTCCGGTTTGGTAGATGCGATTGTTGAATTGACAGAAACAGGAAGCAGCTTAAAGGCCAATAAATTGAGAATCGTTGAAACGTTGTGCCAGTCGACAACGCAGTTTATCGCCAATAAAGAGGCTGTTTCTGATCCGTGGAAAAAACAGAAAATGGATCAAATCATCATGCTGCTCAAAGGGGCGATGGCTGCCAATGATATGGTCGGGTTAAAAATGAATATAATGACTAAAAATTTTGATAAGGTCCGAAGTCTTTTGCCATCATTAAGAGAACCGACGGTTTCACCATTAAGTGATCCTGCCTGGTTGGCTGTAGAAACAGTTATTAATGAAAGCATTGTCCGTGTTTTGATTCCTAAGCTTAAAATGGCGGGGGCTGAAGGAATTATCGAATATCCGTTAAACAAACTTATCTATTAGAAGGTAGATCTTTTATGCCGTGCGGAAAAAAAAGAAAACGAAGAAAAATTAGAACTCATAAACGTAAAAAACTACGTAAATCACTACGACATCTGAAGAAACGCGACTGGAAATAACCTGGTTGAATTTAGATTTTATCTAAATTCGTTTAATAAAAGGTAGACCAATGCGAAAAGCAACAATAAGTCAATTTTTGGCAAACTTAGGTTTTTGTGCGCTGGTTTTTTTTCAAGTCAACTGCGCGGAAGCATTTGTTTCTCAAGACCGCATCTCCACGTCGAAAAGCCTGGCCCATTACGCTATGGGACAGGTGTATGATCTTCTAGGTCAGACCAACAAAGCAGTGATGGAATATGAAAATGCCGTTCAGTTCGATGAGGGCAGTTACTTAATCCATTTACGTTTGGGGGCAAATTATGCCCGCCTGGACATGTTGGCCAAGGCCAAAGAAGAATTAAACCTCGTTAATCGTTATAATCCCGAAGACCTTCAAGCACATTACCTGCTGGCTTTAATCTATTCCACTGAGAAAGATTATGATAATGCGGCCAAAGAGTACGAACATATCTTAAAAGCATTTTCCAGTGCTGAACCAGAAAATATAGAAATATATGGTTACTTGGGTCAGCTTTATTATTCTCAGAAAAAATATAAAGAAGCCATCGTTCAATTTGAAAAAATATTAAGTTTGGAGCCTCAAAATCCGGATGTTCTCTATCTTTTAGGTTCTCTATATCTTGAAATAGACGATAAACAAAAGGCTATTGATCTTCTTATGCGTTCGGTTAAATTGAACCCCGACCACGACGGAAGTTTAAACACGTTAGGATATATTTATGCTGAGATTGATTTAGATTTAGACGAAGCTGAAAAGATGGTCAATAGAGCCTTAATCGTCAGTCCAAAAAATGGCGCTTATCTTGATAGTTTGGGATGGATTTTTTTTAAGAAAGGAAATTATCAAAAGGCCATCGATACATTTTTACAAGCGGATGAATATCTTAAAGATCCGATCATCTACGAACATTTAGGCGATGTATATTTCAAAATGAACAAAATCGAGGACGCTTTAAAGTATTGGGAATTATCCCTCGAGCTACTTCCCGGACAGAAAAATGTGATACAAAAGATTGAATCGACTAAAAGCATTCAAGCCAGAAAAAATACTGACATCGACGCTGAAAAAAAATAAGCATTTTAATGTCCCAACTAATCCTCAAGGCACCTGCCAAACTAAATCTTTACCTCAAAGTTATTAATAAACGTCCCGACGGGTATCACAATATTGTCACCCTTTTTGAAAGAATCGATTTATTTGATCGCATCCGTTTGAATTCAAATTCTTCCGGAAAAATAACGGTTACATGCAATCATCCGCAGGTTCCTACAGGTCCTAAAAATTTGGTTCATAAAGTAGCGAAGATGATTAAAGAAAAATATCAAATTGCGGAAGGTATTCATATTGATATTGATAAATCCATTCCGGTTGCTGCTGGTTTAGCGGGGGGATCTACGAATGCGGCCACGGTGCTTTTAGGTTTAAACAAATTGTGGAAATTAAATTTAAGTCAGGCAAAAATGGTTGATATCGCCAGTCAAATTGGCAGTGATGTTCCATTCTTTCTTTATGATTCAAGTTGGGCTTTGGGAACCGACCGGGGGACACATATCAAACCTTTAAAAATTAAGCGTGAATTATGGCATATTTTAGTCGTTCCAAAGATAAAAATGCAAACACCCAAAGTCTACAGCCGCATAAGGATACCGACGAAAACAGGCTTTCCTAAAGGTGGCAAAGTCAACAACACGAATATGTTGACAAAAAAGGATGATGATGTTAATATTCTTGTTCATAAATTAAGAAAGAGTAATATAATAAGTATTAGTTCTTTGTTATATAACGATTTAGAAAAAGTTGTCGTACAAATTTGCCCCAAGATCATGAAGTTAAAGGAAACATTAAAGTCCCTCAATGCCAAAGGAGTTACAGTATCAGGCAGTGGGCCGAGTGTTTATGGTCTGACGGACTCAAGACAAGAAGCCTTGCAAATACATTCTCAACTATCGAAACGTTATTCACAGGTATTTGTAGTTAGGACTCTTTGATTCTGCATTGAACAGAGCGCTAAGTGGCAGAAAAGGAAGGAGCGATTATGGAGATTACAGAGATACGGGTATTTCCAAAAGAAGGACAAGATAAGAAATTAAAAGCTTACTCAACTGTGACGTTCGATAATGCCTTTGTTGTTCGAAACATTAAAATTATTCAGGGTTCAAACGGACTTTTTATTGCCATGCCGTCTAGAAAAATGAAAGTTTCTTGTTTAAAATGCGGTTTTAAGAATGAAGTCGGAAGCAAATTCTGTAATCAATGCGGAGGTACAGTGCAATTGCAGGGACAGGGTATCGTTCAGGAAGATAGTTCGGATGTAAAATCGGATCATCGGGATATTGCTCATCCAATTACGCAGCAGTTTCGTGAGTATCTTCAAACACAAATCCTAGAGGCCTATAAAAAAGAGGCTGAAAATCCCAGCCAGTATAGTTCTGTAGAAACTCCTTAGCAGATCAATCGTAAAAAAATTTTTTGCCCGGTGGTGTAATGGTAACACAGCAGAATTTGGATCTGCTTTTCCAGGTTCGAGTCCTGGCTGGGCAGCTTAAATAAATGATTTTTGAAGATACTTTCGAACGACAAAGTTCACGTTGAGACGACCATGAAAGATTTAAAAACGATTATTTTAGCGGCTGGTAAGGGAACGCGAATGAAGTCGGATGTTCCCAAAGTATTACATAAAGTTTGTGGTCAGGCGATTATTCAATATGTTCTTGATATTACACAAGCGATTGGGTCACAAAAAACGATCGTTGTCTTAGGTCATAAGATTCAAGAAATTCGTAATCAATTACCGTCGGACATCGAAATTGTTGAACAAAAAAAGCTTTTAGGTACCGCCGATGCTGTGCGATCCGCGGCTGGCCATTTTCGTTCTTTTAAAGGTGATGTCTTGATATTGTGCGGAGATACGCCGCTCTTAACTAAAGAAACAGTTAAGAAACTCGTTAGTAAACATAAAAGAGATAAAGCGGCCTGTACATTTTTGACAGGCATTGTTCATAATCCTCAAGGTTATGGCCGGATTATTCGCGATCATTCCGGAAAAGTCATTGCGATTCGTGAAGATAAAAATGCGAGTGAGTTTGAACGAAAAATTGCTGAGATTAATGCGGGTGTTTATTGCTTCAAAGCCTCTGAATTATTTAATTCATTGAGTCAAGTAAAACAGAATAAGCTTAAAAAAGAATTTTATTTGACCGACGTGGTTGAAATTTTGACGAATAAAAAAAGAAAAGTCCAAACTGTTTCGACCGATGATTTTACCGAGGCCTTAGGCGTAAACAGCCGGGCTGATCTAGCACAGTCAGGTTTGGTAATACGTAAACGACTATTGAATCGATTAATGGAACAAGGTGTTAGTATTGTTGATCCAGATACGACGTTTATTCAGGCAGATGTCAAAATAGGACAGGACACCGAAATACGTCCTTTTACTGTGATTGAAAAAAATGTTCGTGTTGGAAAAAAATGTATCATTGGACCTTTTGCCCGTTTACGAGAAGGAACAAGAATCGGGAATTTTGTTGAGGTTGGAAATTTTGCGGAGGTTTCGCGCACGTCGATTGGTGATCAAAGTTTGATGAAACATTTTGGTTTTTTGGGTGATACGACGGTGGGAAAGCGCGTCAACATTGGGGCCGGTACCGTGACAGCCAATTACGACGGCATCAATAAAAATAAAACGCGAATTGATGATGAAGCGTTCATCGGTTCAGATTCGATATTAGTGGCTCCAGTTAAAATCGGAAAAAAAGCAGTTATCGGCGCCGGCAGTGTGGTTGTCCGAGGAAATATACCTGATCATAGTAAAGCGGTGGGTGTCCCGGCGAGGGTCATCAAAAAAGGAAATACTCGATGAACGGTTTAGCGATTTGTACAGGTAATGCCAATCAAAATTTAGCTAAAGGGATTTGTAAACACCTTAACACTTCTTTAACCGAAGTATTGGTCAGCCGGTTTAGCGAAGGCGAAATCCGCGTTCAGATTAAAGAAAATATTCGTGGTAAAGACGTTTTTATCGTGCAGCCGACTTGTCCGCCTTGCAATGAAACATTGATGGAACTTTTGATTATGATCGATGCCGCTCGACGGGCATCTGCTAAAAGAATTACAGCAGTATTGCCTTATTATGGTTATGCTAGACAGGACCGCAAAGATCAACCGCGTGTACCCATTACCGCAAAGTTAGTCGCTAATTTAATTGTCGCCGCCGGGGCTAAACGTGTTTTGACCATGGATTTGCATGCTAATCAGATTCAAGGTTTTTTTGATATTCCTGTCGATCACTTATATGCGATTAATGTATTGTGTGATTATTTTATAGATAAGAAATTGACAAATTTAGTGGTTGTCTCTCCGGATGTCGGCGGAATTAAGATGGCAAGAGCGTATTCTAAGCGTTTACGAGCAGGATTAGCTATCGTTGATAAACGCCGTGATAATCCGGAAAAGACTGAAGTTATGCATATTTTGGGTAATGTGAAGGGAAAAAATGTTGTCATCATCGACGACATTGTAGCAACGGCCGGTTCTCTCGTCGAGGCTATTGGCGCTCTTAAAAAGAAGGGTGTTAAAGATATTTATGCGTCCGCAAGTCATGGTATACTTTCAGGCCCGGCATTGACGAGGATTAGTGAATGTAAAGATTTAAAACAATTAGTTATAACGGATAGTATTCCTCTGACCGAAAAAGGAAAAAAAATTAAGAATATTCATACGGTTACGGTTGCGCCGCTTCTCGCGGAAGCTATTCAGAGAATACATAATGAAGAATCGATCAGTTGTTTATTTGAAGAAACAACGCGATAAGGAAGGGAAAAGGAAAAAATGGAAGAGATTCAATTAGCAGTTCAATTTAGAAAAGAAACAAGACAAAAATTACTCAGATTGGTTCGCGGAAATGATCTTGTTCCGGCCGTTGTCTATGGCGGAAAAGAAGGCCCAATGAACGTCAAAGTTAATCGACGGGAATTCGAGAAAATCATGAGAGCGCATCGAGGACAGAGCGTCATTTTCCATCTGAATGTGTTGGAAGGCGAGAAAAAATTACAAGATTGTACAGCGATCGTCAAAGATGAACAGCTTCATCCGGTCCACGAAACGCTTTTACATTTGGATTTTAAACGCATTTCGCTCAAAGAAGAAATTGAAGTTAAAGTGCCTTTGGTTTGCGTCGGGGAACCGGTTGGTATCAAGAAAACCGGCGGTTCGCTTGATCAGCCAATGCATGAATTGAGTATCATCTGTTTACCAACGAACATTCCTAAAAAGATTGAAGTAAATGTTGCTCATTTGGAAATCGGCGATGCCATTCATGTTTCTGATTTGGTTTTACCGGCCAATGTCCGAACAAAGCAAGATCCTACGTCGATGGTGGCGTCGGCTGTTCCTCCGATGAA
Source organism: Candidatus Omnitrophota bacterium (assembly GCA_018062515.1). Lineage (GTDB taxonomy): Bacteria > Omnitrophota > Gorgyraeia > Zapsychrales > Zapsychraceae > JAGOSC01. The sequence continues at coordinate 3,990 of JAGOSC010000054.1, read as the reverse complement.
AGATACTGATGCGATCGCAGCGGAAGAAAGTATTTCAGAACCAGAGATTACTAGAGAAAAGAAAGAAGAACCTAAAGCAAAAGAAGAATAGTCATAAGACTATTCTTTTTTTGTTTACAGCCACTGTAAATTAAACCTTTGTCTGAGATAAAACTTATAGTTGGGTTAGGAAATCCCGGCAGGGATTATGAAATGACAAGGCACAACCTGGGATATATGGTCGCCCAGTATTTGGCTGAAAGTAATAAATTAAAGTTTGGATTAAGTTCTTTTACAAAAGGTGTTACAGCGGAAGGGATCATAGCAGGACAAAAGGTTTGTTTATTAATGCCTTTAACCTATATGAATAATTCCGGGCTAGCCGTAAAATCGACGATTAAGAAAAAGAAAATCGATTGTTCAGATATGTTGATCGTGTGTGATGACATGGACGTTGTGTTCGGGAAATTAAGACTGAGACCGTCTGGCTCCGACGGCGGAAATAATGGAATAAAGTCTATCATTGCACATTTAGAAACAAAAGATTTTTCCCGCTTACGAATGGGGATCGGAAGACCGGCTAATAAAGAAGAGAATGTTGATTTTGTCTTATCTGAATTTAATCGGCAAGAAAAACAATATCTCGACGAATTTATCAAGGAAGCGGCACAGTGCTGTATCGTGTGGCTGAAAGACGGAATCGTAACAGCAATGGATCAATTTAACAAAAGGAAGGGAAATGGATAAAATTACTAAAAAATATGAATTAATGCTGATTTTGGACGCACATTTAAGCAAGGATGACAAAGATGCCATTATTAAAAGTGTCAATGATGTGATCAATAAGTCCGGCGGAAAAGTTATCAATACGCAAGTATGGTTTGAAAAACAAAAGTTTACTTTTGAAATCAAAAAGAAATCAGAAGGAACTTATTATTTGATCAACTTTGCTGCTGAAAAGCCAGCTATTGCAAAAATTAGAGCCTATCTACGCTTAAATGAAAAAATTTTACGTTCGCTTATATTGGAAGTAGCTGCGCACGCTACCAAAGAAGCGGTACAAGCAAGTATAAACTAACGAATCGATTTGATTTTAATTAATATTAACAGCGTTTTTTAGATCAGTAAGGAGAAACAAATGGCGAATTTAAACAAAGTTTTTCTTATCGGAAATTTAACTCGAGATCCTGAATTACGTTATACGCCAGGAGGAACAGCTGTCGCTAATTTAGGTATTGCTGTTAATCGACGATTTAAAGATAGTTCCGGTGAGTTAAAAGAAGAAGTATGTTTCTTGACGGTGACGGTTTGGGATAAACAAGCCGAAGCCTGCTGCCAATATTTGACAAAAGGAAGACCGGTTTTTGTTGAAGGTGTACTGCAATCACGTTTTTGGGAAACAACCGATGGCCAAAAAAGAAGCGCCATCGACGTAAGAGCTGAGCGCGTTCAGTTCCTGGGTAATTATAACGGCGCGGCGGCAAAAGGAAAAGAAGATGTCGAGAGTGATGTTGAAGCGGAGTTGGCTGACGTAGGAAGCCTGCAAGGCAATACGATTAAACCAGAAGACATTGCTTGGGACGAATAGGTAAAACGGAGAGGATAAATGAGCGAAATTAAGAGACCACCAAGAAGAAAATTCATCAGCCGACCAAAGTTATCGGCTAAATTCCAGTTATCTAAAGATGCGAACATTGATTACAAGAATTTATCTTTGATTCAAAAGTATATCAATGACCGCGGTAAATTAGTTCCGCGACGCATTTCTGGAGTAACAGCTAAAGGGCAAAGAAGAATTGCTATCGCAATAAAGTACGCACGGTATCTGGGGCTTTTGACGACGGGCGGAGTAAAAAAATAATAACATTCAACCAAGTCTAGGATTAATTCAATGAAAGTCATACTATCAAAAGATGTCCAACATTTAGGAAAAGTCGGAGATGTCGTCAAGGTTAAAGACGGTCATGCCCGCAATTTACTTTTACCTAGAAAATTGGCTTATCTAGCAACACCGGAAAACTTAAAACGTATTGAAAGACAGAAGAAAATATCTACTGACAAATACGAAAAGGAAAGACAAGAAGCGCTGGAATTAGCCGAGAAATTGGCGAAAACGTCTAGTACTGTTAATGTTGAAGTAAATGACCTCGATAAACTATATGGATCAATCACAGAGATCGATGTAGTGAAGGCTCTGGAAGTCGAAGGATTCAGCATTGATAAAAAAGTTATTATCTTTGAAAAACCAATCGAAGAGCTTGGTATTTTTGAAGTCGGTGTAAAACTTCATCCGGAAGTTATTGCAAAGATAAGACTATGGGTTACGAAGAAGTAAAAGTTCCTCCACAAAACATTGAGGCGGAGAAATCCGTCTTAGGGTCCATGCTCATCGACGATGAAGCTATTGGTTTAGCCGTAGAAAATCTCGATGAAGCATGGTTCTATAATGAAGCCCACCGCATTATTTACCAATCGATTGTCAGCCTTTACAATGACCGCAAAAATGTCGATTTAATCACCTTAACCGATAAGTTAAAGAATGAAGGACAATTAACTCAAGTCGGGGGTGTCTCATACATAACATCGATTATTGATTTTGTTCCCACGGCGGCTAATATTGAACATTATTCAAATATCGTTAAAGAAAAAGGAATCTTAAGAAGACTGATCAAGAATTCAACGCAGATTATTGGCGAATGTTATGACGCAAAAGGAAATGTTGAAGATGTTGTCGATAATGCTGAACGGTTGATCTTTGAAGTTGCTGATTTAAAACAAAAACAAAAGTCATATCACATCAAAGATTTAGTTAAGGTTGGAATTGAAACCATTGACCGATTGTATCAACGCAAAGAACATTTGACCGGAATTTCCACGGGTTATGCCGAAGTCGATAAAATGACGTCTGGGTTACAAAATTCTGACCTAATCATAGTGGCGGCTCGCCCATCCATGGGAAAGACGGCGTTTGCTATAACGATGGCCGAGAATTTCGCTTTGAAATATGGCGGAGCCGTGGCTATTTTTAGTTTGGAAATGTCAAAGGAACAATTGGTTCAGCGCATGTTGTGTTCTCAGGCTCGGGTGGATGCCCATAAAGTCCGCTCCGGTTTTCTTTCTCCGTCGGACTGGCCATTATTGACCAAGGCTGCGGCGGAGTTATCGAATGCAAAAATTTTTATAGATGATTCGGCGGCCATATCTGCTTTAGAATTAAGAGCTAAGGCTCGTCGATTAAAGGCAAACAATGACATACAATTAATCATACTTGATTATATCCAGCTTATGCGCGGAACAGGTAAAACAGAAAATCGGCAACAGGAAATTTCGGATATTTCGCGTTCACTTAAGTCATTAGCGCGGGAATTAAGGGTGCCGATCGTAGCATTGAGTCAATTATCCCGATTGGTTGAACAGCGTCAAGATCATCGACCGCAATTATCAGATTTGAGAGAGTCAGGAGCCATTGAGCAGGACGCGGATGTTGTCATGCTTCTGATGAGAGAAGAATATTATAACCCGACGGAAGAAAATCGTGGTGTTGCCGATGTCATTTTGGCCAAACAACGTAACGGACCCGTTGGAACTGTTAAACTTTCATTCCTAAAAGAATATGTCAGATTTGAAAATCTTGCTTCGGCTGAAAATCTTGCACATGCTTATTGACACACCCCATAATTGATTTTATAATCAAAAAAATTACAAAAATGAAAACACTATTTAAATTAGTATTACTACTTTCTCTGTTCACTTCCTTTGCTCATCATATTGTTTACGCCCAGGAGAGCGCAGAAACTGTCTCCGACGAAGAAAAAGTCAGAAAAGTCAAATCGATTGAAATCATCGGCAATAAGACCATCAGCATTGCCACCATTCTCGCCAAAATTAAAACCCGCGTCGGTCAAGATTATCTTCAAGGTGTTGTCAGCGACGACCTAAAACGGTTATACAATACTGGTTATTTTTCTGACATCCGTGTTGATCGACAGTTAGTCGGTGATGGCTTTAAGG
>JAGOSC010000053.1 GCA_018062515.1 Candidatus Omnitrophota bacterium | reverse complement strand
CCATACGCCTGCTATAATGCTGTCTCGTTTAGCTTTTCTTATATCTAAGTTAATGAATGAAATCTCTTGATCCGGAACGCGCTTCATCAGCACATCAAAATTATTAGAGTCTGTAGCTATACCTAATTTAAGTGTGGCAACTTTCTTGGCAGCCGCAATGCTCAAGTTAGCAGCGTCAGAGCCCCCTTTCACTGAAGTTATTAATTGATCATCATTTAATTTTTTAAATTGGTTGGTTGCCGTTGGTTTTGATGAAACAATTTTGTCTAACTTTATTTGCTGAGAAGCATTACCCGATGAAATTCCAGTCATTTTAACCGGTTCACCTTTTGAATTTATTTCTCCAGCATATAAGATTTTTGTTCCGTCTTTATCATCATCTGAAGTCGTGGAGCTTGATATGGTTTGCAAAGTTCTTATGGATGCATTGTTCGTATTCGTGCTTAAAAATGTCTGTGATTGTGGTAATAATGCCGACTGTATCTGTATTGAAGAAGGTATATTCTTACTTGCGGCTTCACCATTTACATGTATGTTGCTCAAATCATGGCGGCTAAATCCAACGTCTATTTTTTCCTCAATTGTTTTATTTTCAAAATTTTCAAAAATATTTTCCTCTTTTGAAGCAATTTTAATATCCCCATTTTCTTTATTTTCGACTTTATCACTTATCTCTATGTCCCCGCGTCCCGCGTTAACGTCCGCATCTTTATTTCCAAAACTTCCAAAGAAATTATCTTCATCCGACCCACCATTAGCTACTTCACTATTATTACAAGCATCTCCGCAACAAGGTTTACCACAACCACCATTTCCTCTCACTAAATCAGGAATTTTAAAATTATAGAGGTCATGTTCTGAATCACCTGATTGCGTATTAAGCCAATTGTATCCATTAGCTGCAAGGTCAGGCACAAAATTAAAATTAGACGCCATTGTTTCTTCATCAACCAAATTGGAAGAGTCGACGGTTGCGCCATGTGTTACAGCCGCGTTTCTTCGGGCAATTTTTATATTTGAAAAATCAACTATTAACTTTCCACTATTCGTCGTTAATCCAACATTATCCCGTCCGTCATGAATATTTTTTGCGGTACTCTTACCAATCACTTTTTTATAGTCGATTTTTGAAATAAACTTCATCACGCGTCCGGTTGATTTATCAACAATCATGCCCCGGCCTGTTTCCGGATTCATATATTTAACTGTTAAGTCTTTTTCGTCTCGTTCGATATCGTTAGCAGCCATGATTTCGGATACCATCCGCACTGAGTTACTAAGACTAATTTCAATATCACCAAAGCGTCCACCTTTTCTAACGGCGTCCTTAAGAACATTCGTAATGCCTTCTCCTCTATTATTGGAATTATTATTGGCGATTTGGTACGCTAAAGGATCTTCACTTGTTGCCATTTGAGTCATGGCCTGGGCTCTAAGATCCAACAAAGCTGATTCCTGGATGCTTCTGTCCATGGCTTCGTTTAATCGATGCACCGCAATTCTTTCAAAATCATACTCGCCATTCTTGAGTTTCATTTCTTTTTCAACCGCTGACATTTCCGACGCGGATGGTATGTGCTGTTCAATTCTATATTTTAATTTCTTCTTATTGTTCGTGGTCACAAAATTAACTACATGACTAATTTCATCATATTGAACTTCAACGCTTTGATCCTCGTGAATATATGTAGTATTACCTTGTTTGCCCGCAATAATCGTTCCGTTTTGTTTTGTATCTAACATGTTTTGAATATTAGCACGGGCCGTATATCCAAATGAACTGCCTCTGGTCGCGATTTCCGCTGCTTCTCGAGCCCGTGTTTTTGCGTCAATTCTTGAACCTTGATCAAAAGCGAATTTTGCCTGTAAAGCTTTTAAATAACTTTCAAATCGATGCGTAACCTGTTCTGCTAAAGTAAATGATTTCGTCGATGCATAATCTTTATTTAAGCCAATAGTAATTATTCCACCCTCGTTATGAATTCTCGTCGCATACAATGGTGAATCCGCACCTTTACGAATAGCCTTATTATCTTTCAAATGGAAAAATTCATGCAGCGGTATTCCTGATCCAATACCGGTCGAATAATTCGGGACCATATTTGCCAACGCGGACATACCCAAAGTAATTTTATCATTTTCAGCATCAGCCTCAGCGCCTTGAGCGCCGCCAAAGTCTAAAAATGGATCGAATTGAAGCTCAAAATCATAATCGTTTTGCCATGTTCTCAACGCGTGACCAAATGACTGTTGATTTTCATCTTTTATTTGCGTGACTTCGGCTAATTTTTTAGAAAGCTCTGAACGACCCCCATTCAATAATGCAGCTAATTTCGGAACGTTTTGAATGAACGTTGACTTTTGCGAAGCCACACTTGGATTCATTCGGATATTTTTCGCTTCTTCTAATAAACCTTCTATTTCAGTTTGCGATGCGCCGGCTGCTGCCAAAATTGGCATAATAATTTCCTCATCGCCATTCTCAATTGTTTTTAAAGCTTGATTGAACATTCCTTGAGATTTTGCATACTGCAATACTTCAAAAACAAGCGGGGCTTCCGTTTCTAATTGCCCCTTCTTTGTTAAAATTTTAGGATCCTTTTGAATTTTCTCCAATTCGCTTTTTACAGAATTCCATCCCTTCGAAGAATCATCCAGCAACTCCTTAGATTGTCCAGAACCAGCCACCTGCTTTAACATCGGTTCAATGCCTGCAAAATCGCCTTCCTCAAGCGATTTGAATATTTGGCCGTAAGTGCGCCCGCCCGCTAATTGGAACGATATACGTTCCTGATTTTTGAAAAAGATCGGCGCTTCTTTTTTCAAAAGCTCTGCATCTTTTAAAATGGACCGATCCGCCTGGATTTTCTCTAATTCTTGTTTTAAATCTTTTCGTTTTTCCGTAAACCCAATGCCCGTAAGAACAGATTCCTTGCCGGCCTCATCCATACTTGCAAAGGCATCTAAAGCTAAATCCATATCATTGCTCAAGGCAGGCGTTACCAATTTCTTCAGGTCCGCAGTTATCGCTGAGTTATTCAAAAGTTCAAAAACATCAGGCGCTATATTTTTGAAATCATTCATCTGATAAATAGCGCCTTCCTGGTCACGTAAATCAACAATTTGCGTGATAATTGTATCCACTATTTTTTGATTACCTTTAAAGTATGTATTGAGGATTTCAGATATTTTATTCAAATCAACCTTTTCAATTGCCCTTTTAGCCTCAAGCGTTGAATAGGTTTTTAATCCTATTCCCCCATTCTTTTGGCCGTTAATCGTATTGCTCGTCGCTACCTGTTCAACACGGACATCATCATTGTCAGTAACTATTATTTTCGCTAATGCAAAAGCCTTTTTAACATGATTCTCGAAATTTGCTTCATTGACAAACGCTTTTCTCGCATCTTCAATATAATTATCAGAGTACACGGCCTTGGCAATTTGCTCTGCCTCATCCATATCATTTTGGGCCATTAATTTCTCAACCAATTCTTTTCTTTCTTTATTCTTGGACTGAGCGGGGTACACATTCATGGCAATTTCTTCTGCTTGTTTAATATCCTGATGAGAAACTAAATCATTCACCAACTCTTTTCGTGTTTCTTGAAAATAATCATCAGAATAATATTCTTTAGTAATTTTATCTATCTCTTCACTAAATTGCGGGTCCGTTTTCGCTTGGTGAATTAAATCAGTAAGGCGGGTAAATTCTTGAATCGCGGCTGACCTATTAACAGCCGAAAGAAATTCTTGTTTGGATATAGATATCTCAGTTACATCCGACGCCGCGGCGGAAATCTTCGAACGCAGGCCTAATTCACGTAACATCGCTTTTCCGGCATCATTAACTTTGATTTTATAAGAATCCTCCTCATCCGAAGTATCGAGATTGACATAAACATCACCGATGCGAACGCCCTTGTAGTCATTGCGATTCTCATAATTACCTTCTTCGGTTAATCCTTTATTATCAGACGATGCGTCTTTCTTTTGAACCAATTGGACACGGCCATGCACAAATGAGCCGGTTTCAATTTTATCATCAACCTTAAGGTCAAAATCCGGATTGTCCACTTCAAGGACACGGCCAGATACTTTTACATCAAAACCTTTTATCTCAACCGTTTCTTCAACTTTAACTTTAGCTTCTACTGTTTGTTGTGATTGAACAGAAGTGAGTGGCATTTCACGTGTTACAATAAATTTTCCGCCAAACGGTGAAAAATAGGTATTGTTAATAAAAATACCCGAAACGCCAGGGAAATCTTTTTCTTTTTTATCATATGTAACGATATAATCATCGTTCGATGAAGATGTCAATTTTACTTCGCCGTTAACAATAGGAATATTAACCATTTCAATAATTTCTGATTTATCTTTAGGTTTTTCTTGGGGAATACCAACCAAAAAGATCTCTTTTTCTTCTTCATCATCAGTAGCTAAAGAATAAATCTTTTTTTCTTTGGCGTCATATCGTGATCGGCCGGGTAATGTAATTCCATGATGTTTTATTTCTGTATCATTATTGTTCGTCAAACTGACTAACTCAGCGCCGTCGGCTCCATTAAGAGCAACAGTCTGAAGAATGTCATTACGATTAGGTAATAAGGCGGCGGCTTTCGTAGAAGTGACAGACGAGGCCACTTTATCATACATTTTTTCAAAGCCTTTTTTAACACTGGATTGCTTTCCTTGTACCGGCGTAACAGACTCGGTGATTAAAAGCGTGCCTTCTGAAAAACCCGGAGAATGCACTGAAACTTCGCCCTCAGCATTCGTTCTCGCACTGAATGCCTTCGCTAAATCTTGCGGATTACGGACGTCTACAAACGGCATATCTCCTTCAACTGCTATTCCTTGTTTTTTTGCCGCAGCGGTTTCCTCACCTTTAAATTCGATTTTAAAACTACTATTGTCGTGGCTCAAAAATTCGTCAACAATTTCTCTTGCGTCTTTACCCAAACTTTTATATACGCCGCCTCTTTTATCTTTATTAAATTCGGCCCTTAAACCTTTAACAGTATTCATTAAACTTTCATTCATGGATTCCAGTGTGGTTTTTACTTCCCCTTTAGTATTTAGATTTCTAAAAATACTGTTTGATAACAATAATTTTGATCTTACTATTTCCAATTGAGCGATTACATTCTTATTAGTTGATTCTTTGCTGAGAATATCATTAATAAATGTTTCCATGATGCTTTGCGTCATTTCTAGACGATCTCTGGCTCCCAATTCCGCGTCAAAATTATCCTGATTACGCTGGGTTTTAACAATGTAATGTACGGCGTCGATTTCCTCTTTCTGGAAATTGTCTTTGAGGGCTTTTCTTATTTTAGGGGAAGCTAATGTTCTAAATTCCGGCATACGATTAATAAATTCTCTAAACGTAGCGGCGTCCTCGGCGATACCCGTCATTTTGCCAGTTAATCGATTTTCAGCTTCACCTTCGGCGTCAAATTTTCGCGCATCAACAATTTTTTGGGCTAATTGTTGGGCATCTTTAACGCCGGCATCGGTTAATATGGTCGTTAATCGGTTTTTATCAAATGTTCTTAGTCCAAGAAAATCCCAAGCCACATCAGATTCTTTTGTTGATCCGCTCTGCGGCGTATAATCCATAACAATTAATTTTTGTTTTATCCCTCTATTAAAATCCGTTTTATCCTCTATATTTCCGTCTTTATAAATTATTTCTCCAGAATCCGTTTTCTCTATAGTTGAAATCCCGCGCGGACGATCCGGCGCTTGTTCAAGGAAATAAGACGCCGTTCTTTGGTCCGCAATACTAACTAACACATCATTTTTAGTAGCTTTTAGAGTTTCCCCCACCGTCCAACTTCGGTCGGTTAACACGATTAAATCCTCGCGGCTCAGCATTAAATTATCTAATCCTTCTTTATTATCAACCGTACTTTTTTCAATTTTTTCCAAATTATCTCTGGAAAGAGGATCGCTACGTTCTAAATTCTTAACTCTATATATAGAAGAGTCGGTATCCAGAATAATTACCTCTCGCTTACTGGCCTTATCAGCTTCGATGACCGATAATGCTAATCGATAATAAGGCGTGCCTTCTCCATTAACCAAGAGTCCTTTATCCATCATAATGTCTTGCATAATCAGGTTACCACCGCTCTTCGTAGCCTCTTTTAACGCCATACGGACTACTTGATCATTTGTGGTAATTGCTTTGTTATTTTCATTCAAAATAATTTGACCATTCAAGAATGAAAATGGTTTTCGACCGCCGAACTCCCCAGCTATCATAGACTTTCCTTCTCCAAAAACTTTAGCGTCGTATTGCCGTTCAAACATTCGTTTCATTGCAGCCGTAATGGTTCCGGACATTTTAAACACATGCAAACCCTTGTCTCTGAATTTTTGAGCCACCGACATATCTGATACTCTTCCTGATTCTGAGGCCTGGGAAACAATATCATCCATGCTCGTATAACGGGTGCGACCTTCCGCCTTCGCGAGCTTCATCCCAACCAATTGAAAAGCTATTGACTGATATAAATCTTGTGTGTGCACATTTTTGTGAATAATGCCGTATGCATCCAAAGGCGAGGCTTGATTTCCATCTAATGGTATTTGTTCATCCCTACTCTTAAGCTTTCCGTAGGCTTCAACCAATGATTGGTACTCCGCAATCAATTTTTTCCCTTTTTCTGATCCCCGAAGGTAGTCCATCGCTTGACTTAATTCGACTTTTTCGCCGTTTCGTGTAATCAATAATCCCTTTTCCTGGCCTTGTTTGATAATCACTTTTTCTATGTCAGCACTATGCGCAATAGTAACAACATCGCCATTATCCATCTCTTTGACCGCGCCAACGACGACATCCTCTTTCAAATAAATTTCAAAAGCGGCTTTTATTTTTTCGGCTAGCTTTAAATCAATGCCATTTTTTCCTGTTTTAGAAGTACTTAAGGCCGGCTTCAACATCGCTTCACCTTCATGCAAAATCGCCGTTCTTTTTGCCAAGGCGTCCATAAACCAGTTGCCATGTTCAGAATTTAGAACAGATTTAATGTCGGTGTCTTTCATGCTTAATACATTCACGTAATTACTATTATTTACATCGGTAATCTCAATCCGTTCTATTAAATTTTTAATCGCGTCAGGGTTGGTTGCATTATTCTTGGAAACTTCAATGGCCGCTGTTCGAACCTGGTCGACAAGACTTTTTCCTTTATTATAAGCATCCGCAAAAGCGGCGTTTTGTTTCGGGTTCTGACTGAATTGGCTGTCATTGATTTCTGACACAATAAGTAAGCTGTCTATACCTTTTTTTCTTAATGCGACCCATTCAGCCACCGGAGCAACCGAGCTTTTTCCCGCCGCTGTTGGAGCAAAAATAATGATCGTCTGACCTTTTTTATTTTTTTCATATATAGGAACAAAATCAATAGCGAGGGTCAAATTCCTATCCAATACACCTTGCCCCCAATGAGACGCAAAAACTTGCCCATCAATTTCTCCGTATTTAGCCTTGACGACATTATGGAGAACACCGCTCGGTGGTAATACAAATCGGCCTTGACTGGATAATAAAAATGAAGGGGTTAAATTTACATTTAAGGTAGGAAGAGTCGGCGGGGGCAATGGCAAATCAATCTTTCCCGGTCCACGCGGTAAACCACTCGTTCCATTTTCTTGTGGTTTAACTACATTGTTGAGAGAATTGGAATCAGATTTATTTCCTTCGACTTTATCAATCGCATTGCCATCCGCATTTTTTATGAGTTTCCTTTCAAGATCTTTATCTCCGCCGGCGTCATACCGTCTTCTCTCTGCTAATTCTTTTATTTCATGCGTAGCGACTGGACTTTGTTTCACGAATTCTTCAACAGTCCCATTTGAATTATTCTTTTTCCAATCATCATATGCTTTTTTATCAATATAAATACGTTTACCAGCATTTTGCCCTTCTCCATATCCGGCATCTTTTAATCCCGGCACAATCGTGACCTTCATTGCGTTATCACCTTTGCCATACCAGCCTGTTATAACCTCTTTAGAGCGGATTTTTGTGGCCACAAATTTATTCAATTCAGTGGCACTTGATATGCTTCCATCATAACCGCCGGCTAGTGGGCCGTCCTTGGATTCAGTGATATTTTTAATTTGGGACAATCTGTCTTGTACCAATTTTATTTCATGATCAAAATTTATGTCTGCGGCGTCTTTCTTATCAAACTTCAGTCTTTCGAATGTCCTAATTAAATACTCTAAATCTTTCTTTTTATTACGTTGTTCAGCAGGCGTCAGTGAATCTGATTTTGATATTTCTTCAATTTTAGTTTCTATATTCTGTTTCGCTTCTGAATAAGTTTCTCCGTATGGCTTTAATTCGTTTAATAGATCGATTTTGCCCTTTAATCCACTGATTTTATTCCCATAAATTTCTTGGCCAGATTTATTAATCATATCTGCTTGCGTATTAAAAAACGCTATGTCCATTTTTTCCGTAATTTTCCACGTATCCCCTACCTTGGTTATTTTACCCGGCTTTAATACTTTCATAAAATTAGTTTCATTTGTCTGAAAATTCACAAAGTCTGATGCTGGTTTTAAAAAACCGTCTGATGACATCAAAGCACGGGACTCACTTCCTTCTTTGACAGTAACTATTCCCTCTGTCTCACTGGTAAAAGTAATTTCAAAAACGCTATCCGCCCTTGGTTTTTCTCCTATTCGGCTGTTTGGCAATAAACCGTCATGTTCAAAAGAAATAGCGTAACCTTTCTTAAAATCTCCATTGGTCATATCATGTTGACTAGCTGATTGGCCATTCTGCTTAAATCCATTTTCCGTGCCGTTTTTATTGACATCATTTTTGGCTAATTGTGATGTGGTTTCATTACGCGCCGCATCGTTAGATTTAATTCTTTGTTCAAAGGCAAGCGCTCTTTTAAAGAAAACTTCCGCTTGATCCGCTTTCCCGTCTGTCTTAGCCTTATTACCCAACTGGACCAAGATTTCACTCATGGACGATTTTGAAAACGCGTCTATTGTTTGAAGCAAAGTGGTATTCCCTTCGCTTTTGGCAGCTGCGCGGGCTTCGGTCAAAATTGCTTGAAAATCTTTAAATCTTTGCGCTTTTGTCTTAGGAGTCGACCAGATAGCTGTGCCATCCTCTCCGTTAAAATATCGTATCTTATATGAATTCGCCAATTTTAATAAATTGCCTGCGGACAATTTTAGCTCTGTTCTTCTTCCGAATTCAAGAAAACGATTCATATTTCTAACATCGCCTTTTTCAGCAGCTTCATAGGCTTTTTGTAAAATAATAAATTCAGTACTCTTGTCTAATATATTCGATGCTTCCGCGAGACCCATACGGTCATTGGTTTTTACTGCCATTTGTTGTGCTGTATGTAAATCTTCCTGAATCGCCGCTCTAACCGCTTTGTCCCCTACATTTCCCTCTACCATTCCTCTAATTAAAGTAATTTTTGCCTTAATATTGTAGGCGGCGGCATTTTCAGCATGATATTCCAACGCTTTATCGACCGCTTCGGAAGCTCTCGTTATGTCAGACAACATAGATTCTTTTTCGGTTTCCGATACTTCGGTTTTTCGTTCATTGTATCGGTCTAGAACAGAATCAAGTGTTTCCTGCGCTTTTTCTAATTCGCCGGCACTTTTTACGAAGGCAATTCCTTTATCTGACTTATCCATCAAATCTTGATTGCCTTGTTTTTCCGCAACCGCTTTTGTTTCATTATATCCATTGATGACCTCTTCTGAAGAGGTATTTTTATCTTTACCCATAAACCGTTGAACAGTTGAAACTTCCGCCAACTTTAATCTGGCATTGCCGTCATTTGGATTATTTTCCACCTGCTTTTTCAAGTCGGAAAGCGGCGCACCCATGGTTGGTTTGAAAAATAAGCTGACAAACGCAACTTCACCCGCTTCGGCTTTTAGCATTTGCTGTTTGTAATTTTCGGCGGACGCGTGTTTTTGCTCAGCAGTCATAGCTGCTCCACCTGAGAATACTCTTTTCCAAGATTCCGTTTCCGCTTCGCGCAGACCTTCCGCATACATTTTGTCGCCTTTAGTGTGCTCCAAGACCTGTTCGGACACCACTTCCACGGCGTTAAGTTGCAAAATCGTTCCTGGCATACTATGGAATAACTTTCCTCCCAAGGTACTTGTATCGCCGGAAGCTTTTATGACTCTGGCCAATCCTGTCACTTCTTTTTCACCCGCCTTAACAAACGCGGACATAGGCATTTGTCCAACACCTAAGCCGGGCCCCAAGGTTAAACCCATTTGAAAACCGCTTAACATACTGATTAAACCAGACTGCAAAAGTCCTGCATCAACCATATTTCCATTTTCATCCATTTCCTGTTGCATATATGAATGATGAAAACCTTTTTCCGCGCTAACATCAAAAGAATATTCTCCCTTAGAGTTACTCTTGGCTGCATCAACTACAAAATATAAAGGAGCATCCAACAAACCCCATGCCGGCATAATAGCGGCAAAATCAACACCGCCCATGATTCCCATTTTCCAGAAAAGATCTGGATTTTCAGCCATTTGTTTTAAGCCTATGGATCCGCTTTGTTCTCCCAAAGCCCATTTATTTAACTTTGGCGCCACCGCGGATCTTCCTTTCATTAATAATCCGGCCATGGCTCCATAGGCTATATGTGAACCTCTAGCACCAAAATCATTCCAAGTAGTGTCTTTTAATTTAGGATCTAAAAATGAAACACCCCATCCAGCCGCTGCACCCGCGCCGGCATAAGCCCCCGTCGATAATATTGGATACAAAACTGTATGCTCTTTGCTAAATTCCTGAAGAGTTTTTCTCCAACCGCCGCTTCCCTTCACGATCGCTGCTTCATCAGGAAGAGCTTGACTCAAATTTCTACTTCCATCAATCATTCGAGAACCTATGGCGGGCGATAAAGCTATTAATGCCCCCATGCCGCCGGCTATAAAAAAATCACCTATAGTATTTACACCAGAATAATTAGAGAATCCCGTTTCAGATGCATTTACCAATCCGCCTGCCACACCTACTGTTCCCAATCCAAGAATTCCAACACCTAATCTTTCACCCAATGATGCGGCTTCGGCTTCACTACGTAAGAACACAGATCCTTTAGACGTTCCGCCTAAAAATCTCACCATATTCATGTCTGTGGCACCAAATACTAACATTCCCATAAGCGCTCCAACACCCGCGTCCTTCAAAGCTTGTCCGCTTAATAGGTCATAATCTTCTCCGTAAAGATTAGCCATGAAATAACCTCGTCCAACATTCACACCAGCGCCTAAAGCCGCGCCGCTTAGAAGAGGATTTTCAGCTATAATTTTACCCGCATTAAGAACCGGCTTTCCAATTAATTGTGCGCCCTCTAATGCTGTCTTACCCAACACATTTCCAGCTAAAGCCTGTTCAAGCCTTGTTGCCGCTTTTCCACCCAATACACCTGCCGGATATAAACCAGCAAAAACCATATTTAAGGCAACACCGGTCTGAAATCCGTTTTTCGCAGCCAATAACATATCTGACAAACTAAGTTCGCCGTTTGAATTCATGGCAACATACAACGCCGCATCTGTTCCGGCCATAATGAAACCCGTACGAAACGAAGCATTTAAAAGCGTGGTCGATTGCGTAGCATTTAGGACAGACATGGTACTATATCCTTTGGCAAATGCGCCTACCGAGTCTGTAACCGCCGCCACTCTAGTTGCAACTTGGAGAACTTGCGCTCCTTTTGCCGCTACGGTTGCGGAAGCAATAAGGCCGACGATGGACGGGTTGGTGATGTCAAGCGCATGTGACCAAGCAGATGATAACCCTAAGCCATCATTCAAAAATGTAGAAAACGATGTCTCTATATTTCTTCCTCTAAGTCCGCCTTCTTGACTACCTAAAATCAACGACCAGGCAGATAACCCTGGAGTTAATTGCGTTCCATCCGAATAAATCGTTTCTCCATTCGCTTCACCTAATACGGCATAATTCTCACCTTTTTTAACAAATTCTCCTGTGTTTAGATTAAGGACAGAATATGTTTTTTCCGGATCTTTACCAAAAATTGCATCGAAAAGAAAATGCCCGTACATACCAGTGGTTATATAATTAACAGCCAATTCTGCAAGGCTGGCATCCGTATAATTTTTAGCAAAACTTTCAGCGAAACTATATGAATTGTCCTTTGAAGAATTTTTTAATTTTACATATGTCTCTGTTACCGGATTACCTTGTTGATCGAATATTGGTTTACCGTTGGCATCAACTTTTTGAACAGTAATCATGTTAAATGCATTTGGACTATACGCATCTTTAATAACTGCTCCTTCGGCATTTCCATTTTCTTTTACAATCCATTCTGTCTCCGTAACCATGGCGGCCTGTTTCTCAGAACTTCCCGGATCAATATAATTACTTATCGTGACCCATCCTCCCATCTCCCAGTCTTTGACAGCGACTGTATTTGACGAAACAAATATTTTGCTTCCATCCGTAATCTCTGTGGCTTCGCCTTTTTCATTTACAAAATAAGTCTTGTAAACATTTTGGTACGTGGTCGCGTACATACTGTCTCGCGTTGAGTTACCAGGAAGTTTCTTTTGCTCAACTAATATACTGACAACAAATCCTCCCTCCATTTTCATAACTTTAGTTCCGGAATCAACCGTTTGAGTGTAGAACTGTGAGTTAATATTTAGTGAATCATTATTGTTGGCATTCACCATCTTGAGGCCTGCATTGACGACGGTGGCTTTGACGGCATCCGCACGTTTCTCTGCTTCCGCCTTAGAAATAATTTCCCTTTTAGCTGAGTCATAATAGTATGATTCGCCCTTACCATCCACGGGCACTATAGTCATTATATTAGCCAATGCTAAATCTTGGTTGGCAGTGCTTTGCTGCATTCCTGGGAAATATACGGTTTTAGTCCAGCCGGTAGGATCCGATATTTGTAAAGATGTTGGTGTTAACATTTTTCCGGCATCCGTCATGAACTGAATGGGGCTATTTTCTAAAATCAATCCATCTCCGTCGTTCGACAGCTTCGCGGTGAGAGTGGTGACGAACATGCCTGGTGTTGTGAAACCTTGGAATTGTTCAAGCCCTGAAGCTATAGTTTGTAATGTTTGTCCTTCTCTAAACACTACTACTTGAGGTGATAAATAATTCGAAAGATAAACGGTGTCCAATACAACCGGTGTGCCATCCGCAAGATTATAATTAGTTATGATTTTACCGGTTTCATGATCCAATCCTACGTTAACCAAAATTTGCCCTTCTTTTTCTTCGTTTAAATTTCCAGCCTCACGGAATGTTTGTTGTATAGTCGCTGTTGTACCAAAAGCTTGAAGAGTGGATCCAAACGTGTACACCGACTGTCCGTCTTTGTCTCTTCCCATTCCGCCGTCCAGCAATGAAAATGGATGGTCTTCATCAAGATTAATAACAAATAATTTTGATGTATAATCTTTATCGTTTTCGTTATTTAAGAAAACAACTGATTCTTTTTTATTCTTATCAACCGGGCCTAACTCAAAATCCACTTCCTTTTCGGTGATCAATAAGTTATTTGGCGTCGTTTCTAAAATCAATCCTGGGTATTGCTTCGGACGATCAACAACCGTTCCTACAGATATATTTGAGTCATTGGAATCTTTATTAAAGCTCCCAGGTCCAATAGACATAGACAAATCTACACCACCGATATCTTTATTTGGCGTTCCCAATTTATCAAAACCTGCATAATCTGATTCTTTTAGTTTTGGATAATCGAATGCGTCCTGATATATCCCGTATTCTCCATTATCTGACTCTACAATCGTTAAAGGACCCTTTTGATTTGTCTTAGGAGGAAAGGGTAATGTTTCAAAATTTGCAGCGAGTGTATTCCAACCCGCATAGTCCGAAAGTTTTTGTCTCGGATAATCCACCAATCCTATGTATCCGCCTTTATTTGAATCTTCTTTTTTCCAAAAAATATCTCCATCAACCTCAAGTGATCCCATGGTAAAAATTAGCGCCTCGCCGATATTCTTTCCTAATTTAGCGACGTCCTGTCTTTTATTGGCGGAAAACTTAAATAATTTTTCACCATCCTTTTCCCCGGACACTTCTATAAATTGATAACCGCTAGGTGTACTTATGCCGCCGTCTGCCGTTGTTACAGTTACTCCGGAAGCCGTTCCTCGCATTCTAAGATCAATATCCCTTGACTTCGCATGCTCCATTAATTCGGGTACTAAATTATCAGCTATCGCGTTATCAACACTCTTAGTGTAATAATCCAAAAAGTTGAAATATTTACGACTTCCATTGGAATCTATACTGAGAATGGATCCGCCGGCATTTGTTGATAATTTATTGGTTTCGGAAAAGGTGGTTGACCCTCCACCATTTTCTTCTAATATAGGTGTGGATGAACCGGAAGATAAGACAATCGGATGAGAGCGGTTATAAACCGCATCGGGTTCGTGCTCAAGGAAATAATTTGATCCGTTGGCGAATTGATTGAATGAGAGGCCTTGATCGGTTAAGCCATACCAAAGTTTAGTCTCGGCGTCCAAATCTCCGACGTGATAACCAAGGCCTAAATCATTTTCTTTGATAGCTGCTGTTATAGCGTTCGCGTCCGCGCCAGCCAATAAGGCAACTAAAGCCGAGCCGCCTTCAGCTGACAAAGATTTTGCCAAAGCGATTTGGCCTGGGCTGTCGGATGGAGAAGAACCGCCGCCGCCTTTGGATGCTTCTAAGAAGTTTCTGACAAGTTCAGCGCCTTTACTTGTTCCTAAATATATATTGCCTTCGCTTCCCATCTTGGCTAAATCAAAGTTGCCAGTTAAATCGAGATCGGGCAGATCTTGTTTAAGTCCTTGAAGGTAGTCTTCCCTAATAATGGTGGTGTGTGTTCCGGATGGCTTAAGCATATCATCTGACGTTGAACCAACTATTGTCCCGTTATTCAATCCCATTAATGAACTATCTAATGTGTTAACTTTTCCATCATATACTTTCGCGGCAATCGTTTCGCCGTTAATTATAAGTTTGTCGGTACCGAGCAATCTGGCTTCATTGAGCACAAAACCTTCTAAGCTGAAACGATTCTCCGCATTAATACCTCCGGTGGTATCTTTCGCAATCGTCATCCACAAAGAACCACCTTTAACGGTTCCGTTGCCATTCTCATCAACTTCCGTATTAGTATGCAGACGTCCAATGCGCACATCGCCATTACTTGTATCAAATTTTAAATTTTTCGTATTTCCAACCAGAGGAAGAAGAGTATCATTAGCTAATAGTACTTCCATATCTCCGGTCGCCAAATTAACCGTGTCTGTTCGGCGGCTGATGGTGATATCTTTTGAATCGGTTTCTATTCTTTGAGAATTAGCCAGCGTCGATGACGGCTCAGCGTTTTCATTTAATTCATCTGATTCGTTTGATTTTTTGTTCGGATCAGAATTGATTTCTTCTCTTGATTCTCCAATGTATTTTCTTTGTTCGCCGTCTGTTAAACCGACAATTATTTCAGAACCGGTAGAACCGTAAGAATCTTGGGTAACTGCTGATGCTGCAGTCGCGCCGGTTAATGCGTTAGCGATCATTGACGCATTCTTTATTTCGCTGACTGTGGAAGCAGTTGTGATGTCATACAATACTTGTGAAATGAGGATTTGATTTTGTTCTCCGTCGGTGCGGTCTTGCGGTTTGAATTTAAGTAAGCCGCTAGCGTCCACGGAAACTTTATCAAAAAAGGCAGAATAAACTTTATCTAATACTTTCGCTTCATCAGTCGCTGCTGCATCTTTCGTTTCTTTTTCCAACGTTGGTTCGCCATCGTCAACGCGGCTGATAATATAGGCTTTTCCCTTAATAACATCATCGCTTTGAGCGACCCAGCCTTTTCGCTCTGAACTATACGTGAGTGGATTATCTTTGTCAGCGACGACACCATAACTGGATTCTCTTACAGCGGATTGATCAATAAGGGTAAACTCTCGTCCGGACAATGTGTAAGCCAAGGCCCCTTGATTCAATGCATTTGTTTGAATAATATTCGAACCTAGAACTTCATAAAAAGACCCGCTCTCGTATTGGCCATAAACATTTTCTCCGTCATTTCCGACGAGAGGTTGTCCGTTATACCCATCGTAGTATGTTGCTTGGAATGGATTTTTGGCGATAATGTCCGTTTCTTTGATGACGACACCATTCGCGTCTTTAACAATTTGATCTCCGTTTCTTGTAAAACCAAACATTCTGATCGCGCTACCGTCACCAAAAGCTATATCAAAATTATTTTGAAAATCTCCGCCATAAAAATCAAAAGGTTCGATAACAACACGGTCAGATTTATCTTCCAATCCTAACCGAGTCAAACTATTAAAAACTTCTTCGCCGGTCTTATCCACGTCGAGAGCTCGGG
>JAGOSC010000107.1 GCA_018062515.1 Candidatus Omnitrophota bacterium | reverse complement strand
ATTTCTTGGGTGGTATTAGAGTGGATAGTGATTCTCAGCAAACACGTGTGCCGGGATTATTTGCCTGCGGTGAATGCGGTGGAGGTATGCACGGCGCAAATCGATTAGGCGGGAATTCGCTTTCTGATCTTCTCGTTTTCGGTAAATTAGCGGGAGATGGCGCGGCTGAATACATTAAGGGAAAATCACAATTAAATGTCAATGAAAGTGCTGTAACCGCGATTATCCGAGGAGCAACAGATATTTTAAATCGTGAACAAGGCCCCAATCCATTTTTAGTGCATGAAGATTTGCAAGCGGTTATGCAGAATAATGTCGGTATTGTGCGTATCAAAGATGAATTAGAAAAAGCGATTAATGAAATCCAGCGTTTAAAAACGGATGTCAGTAAAGTTAAAGCGCATTCGACGAGCCAATATAATCCGGGATGGAATCAGGCACTGGATTTAGGAAATTTAATGGTTACCGCCGAGGCTGTCACGAGATCAGCGCTTTTACGGGAAGAATCACGCGGCGGCCATACGAGAATTGATTTTGAAAATGAAACCGAAGGCGGATTGAAATATAACGTGATTGTGCGCAAAAACGCTCAAGGTGAAATGGAAGCCTTTAAAGAAGAACGCCAAGCTCCTCCGGAAGCATTAGCGAAAATTGCTTACGCGACTCTCGAGGAATTGGAGGGCAAAAATGGGTAAACGCACCTTCCGCGTTTGGCGCGGAGATAAAACTGGCGGTGACTTCAAAGAGTATAACATCGACGTGGATCCCGGAATGGTTGTGCTCGACTGTATTCATCGCATTCAGCGTGAAGTCACCGACTTAGCTTGCCGATGGAATTGCAAAGCCGGAAAATGCGGATCTTGTAGTATGGAAATTAACGGAAAACCGCGCTTGAGCTGTATGACGAGAATGAACACATTTACCGCCGATGAAGTGATCACCATTCAACCATTAAAAAGTTTTCCTGTCATCAAAGATTTAGTGACGGATGTTTCCTGGAATTATAAACAAAATCAAAGAATCGCCCCGTTTAAACCGCGAGCTAAAGATAAAGATGGTAATTGGCGCATGTATCAGCGTGACGTCGAGCGTGTTCAAGAATTTCGTAAATGTATTGAATGTTATCTTTGCCAAAATGTTTGCCATGTTTTACGTGATCATAACAAACACGACAAATTCGTTGGCCCACGTTTCATGATCCGTTTAGCTTCACTCGAAATGCATCCTTTAGACACCGAAGACCGCATTCCTAAAATTAAAGAAGAGTTTGGAGCTGGGCTTTGCAACATAACCAAATGCTGTACACAAGTCTGCCCGGAACATATTCACATCACCGATAATGGTATTATTCCTCTCAAAGAGCGCATAGTGTCGCGCTTTTACGATCCTATCCTTTGGCTAATCCGCAAGTTTTTTCCTAGCAAGAAGTCCTAGTATTTACATATTATTAAAATTTGACAAGAGTGCTATTACAGTATATCCTTTACCCGATTAGTACTTTCCCAGCAATACCCCAAATTCCCCAATCAAAAAACATCTATCCGTGTAACTTTAGTTAAAGACCATTTACGCCATTTTGAGATGTTAAATTACATCTCTTTATGAAATGGTGCCTGGTTATAACACTATACTTTTTTATCAACATTGTGCTATTACATCTATGAAACTGCATCTACGAATGAAGAAAGGTCTATTTTTTAAGTTCACCGCTTGGGTGGTGCTTTTTTCATTTTTATCTACACCGCTTGCTCCTTCGTACAGTTTTGCGCAAGAATCATTCTTTTTGCCCAATCCCGGAATAATGATTACAAACACGCCCGCTTTTGTTCCGCCTTTACTGAAAGGCATGAAAGTCGATGTGGAAAATCCATTTTCCTTTGATTTCATTTTAGACAGCGGCAATGCAGATTTATCCCAAGACGAATTAAAACAAGAGGCCGATACACTCATCAAATATTTCTTAGCCTCATTGACCATCCCTGAAACGGATTTATGGGTTAATTTGTCGCCGTATGAAAAAGATCGCATTATTCCCGATGAATTTGGTCAGACGGAAATGGGGCGTGATTTATTAGCTCAGGATTACATTCTTAAACAGTTGACCGCGTCATTGATTTATCCTGAAAAAGAGTTAGGAAAAACCTTTTGGGATAAAGTTTATAAGCGAGCCCAAGAACTTTATGGAACTACTAACGTTCCAATTAATACATTTAACAAAGTATGGATATTACCGGATAAAGCTCTTGTTTATGAGAATGAAGACACGGCCTATGTGCTTGAAAGCCATTTAAAGGTCATGCTGGAAGTAGATTATCTGGCGATGAAGAATAATCTGGATAATAAAATAATAGTAACCGATCAGTTACAGGAAGAAAAAATTAAGGAATTGAATAATGTTTCATCGCAGATCATAAGAGAGATTATTATTCCCGAGATTGAGAAAGAAGTGAATGAGGGGAAGAATTTTGCAAAATTACGTCAAGTATATCATTCGCTCATTTTAGCGAAATGGTACAAGGATAGCCTCAAGGAAAGTATCATTAACCGGGAGTATTCAGATCAAAAGAAAGTAGCTGGAGTGGCCGTTAATGATAAACAAGTGAATGAGAAAATTTATGAACAGTATTTGAAAGCATTCAAGGATGGTGTTTTTAACTATATTAAAGAGGATTACGACACGGCAACAAGAGAAATCATCCCCAGACAATATTTCTCCGGAGGAATGATTTTCCATGTTCCGCTTCAAACCACAACCGATTCGGCCATGCTGGTTAATGCGAGGCACACTGGAAAGTTGCACTGGATTAACGGTGGATACCGGCAATCTGGTTTATGGTTTGAAAAGCTGGATCATTTGAAATTACCAGATGTCAGAAAGAAAATATTCGGGAAAAATGTTGAGATCTGGTTGGGTTTGCAGGAAAGGACCCTAGATTCTAAAGCTTTGGAAAATACAGTCAGGCAGCTGTTGCGCAGCCCCGCGTTTGTGGATAATTTAAAAATAATCCATAAAGAAGATGTGCCTTTGGAATTTATCCGTTTCGTGGTGGAAAATAATATATATTTGGGCAGAAAAGGAATTCAATTGTTATTCGATGCTTTAGAACGGCAAGCGCCTGCGGTTATCCGTAAAAAAATTTCAGACTTTTTACTACTGCTCCCCGATTATATTGAGTTAATTTCGAATCTTGGCATGATCCAAAGTTATCTGGACAGTGAAGAATTTGCGAGTATTCCCAAGAATGAACGCCTGGTTTCAATCGTGGTGAAGTTTATTGAAATGGAATTGCCCATAAATACAAATGAGTTAACCCGCTTTTACGCCGTTTTACCTCATCAATTAAGCCAAAAAGTTCGAAAGGCGGATATAGCGGGTTTAGACCCAGCCAATATAGTTGCTGATCAATTGAAGGTGGCCTTGGCTGACAAACGTATGAAAGATTACGTGGATAACGATAACAAGGAATATTGGCAAATACCTCGGGGCAAGCATGCCCAGGCCATTCATCAGAAAATACGGGAATATGGGTTGACCTTGGACACGTATTCCCCGTCGCTGATTGAGATGAATTTACCCGCCCCAGTAAAAGTAAAACCCCCCGTGCAAGTAAAACAGAGAGTGTTGAAGCACAGAGTTTTAGTTAAAGATCAGATATCCGTGATACTTGGTGAGCAGCGAACACAGGATTTTTTAGATAGTGATGACTTTTTTAAAATACCACCGGAAGACCGTTTGATGGCGCTTATTGAAATAACTGGGATAAATGTAAGTCCGGGTTTCCTGTACAGGAAATTACCCCAACAATTGAGTAATAAAGTCCATAAAAAAGATATCAAAAAGGTACGGGTGAAAAAATCAATTTATTATCAATTAAGGAATGTGCGAAGGAATCTAAAATTGCAGGAATTTGCAAACAGTGCGAAATATTTGCAAATGCCACTGACGCCGAAAGAACGCGGCAATGCCATACTTGAAGAAATTCACCGTTTAGGTATACAGCTAAATAAAATTAAACCAGAGTTACTTTATGAAGAATTATCTTCCGAATTTAAAAAGACAATGACAGGTAAAGAACAATTCCTTAAGGATTTGACGAAACGAAACATGAAAGCTTATCTAAATAGCAATGAATTTAAGCGATTAACTTTGCAGAAACGTTATTCGGCTATACAAGATAAACTTGATAACAAGTACAGTATGTATATCATTAGAGAATATTTACCGGCCGAATATAAAATTTGGATAGAGGAGAACGTGAAAGAACAATTCCTTAAGGATTTGACGA
>JAGOSC010000052.1 GCA_018062515.1 Candidatus Omnitrophota bacterium | reverse complement strand
TAACATGAATGGGAAAATGTATGGTTAGCCGATTTTGTGTTCGCCCGGTTGTAGGATCGGGGAGTATTTAACTGTAACTGAGCGAACACCTCTTGGTTAACAAAAACGCCTCACTTTAACAGTGGGGCGTTTTTTTTCGCTTGACGATTATTGATCAGAAGTATAGGCTTGTCCGATGGCAAATAAAAATTCACAAAAGCAGCAGGTTCTTGATTTTGATTATACTGGATGCACGATGGATACCCTTTTAGATAAACTTAAAACATCTTTAAAAGGATTATCTGAGGATGAGGCCCGGCATCGCCTCGATCAATATGGTTATAACGAACCTGCCAGAAAAAAGAAACGAACCATCCTTTTTCAGATTTTTTCAAAAATTATTAATCCCCTGGTTATTGTCCTTCTTGTTATAGCGACATTTTCTTTTTACTTTGGTGAGAAGATGAGCGCTCTCATAGTCGGCCTGATGGCTGTTATGAGTGTGATGCTTGCCTTTTTTCAGGAATATCGCGCTGGTAAAGAAGCTGAGAAGTTAAGTGAAATGGTGCGTAATACCGCTGCCGTTTATCGCAACGGAAAAGTCAGAGAATTGCCCATTAAAGAGATTGTTCCTGGTGATATTATCGATTTGTCCGCGGGAGACATGATTCCGGCAGATTTGCGGATTATACAGGGGAAAGATTTATTTATTAATCAATCCGTATTAACCGGAGAGTCCGTGCCGGTGGAAAAATTTCCGATTGCGATACAAACCAAAAGTTCTTCAGCATTAGAACTCTTGAATGTCGCTTTTATGGGTTCAAGCGTCGAGAGTGGAACGGGATTAGGAGTTGTCTTGCGAACCGGCCTTTTTACGCAATTTGGCGAAATATCCCGTCGATTAGCCAGTATCAATGTGGAAAGCAGTTTTGATCGTGGCATTCACAAATTTACGTGGCTCATGATCCGCCTTATGTTAGTTCTGGTTGTTGTTATTTGCGCGGCCAATTTTTTTACGAAGGGAAATTTCATTGAAGCTTTACTTTTTTCTTTAGCGGTGGCCGTCGGATTGACGCCGGAAATGCTCCCTATGCTGGTGGCGATCAACTTATCCAAAGGCGCTATTGCGATGTCCAAAAAGCAGGTCATCGTCAAACGCTTGAATGCCATTCAGAATTTCGGGGCTATGGATGTGCTATGCACGGACAAAACGGGAACATTAACCCTGGATAAGATCGCCCTTGAAAAATATTGTGATGTCGTCAGGAAAGAGGACCCGGATGTTTTGCGTTTGGCTTATCTCAACAGCTATTATCAGACCGGGCTTAAAAATATTCTCGATAAAGCAGTGTTGAAACATGAGAAATTAGAAATCAAACAATATAAAAAAGTCGATGAGATTCCTTTTGATTTTTCCAGAAGGGTTATGTCGGTGGTAATTGACATGGAAGGCAAACATAGAATAATTACCAAGGGCGCGCCGGAAGAGATTTTTAAGAAGTGTACGAAATATGTTCTTGATGGAGAATTATTCGATATGGAGCCGTTTATTCTCACTGATCTGAAGGAAGAATATGATTCTTTAAGCGCGGAAGGTTTCCGTGTGTTGGCTGTCGCCTATAAAGACATGGAAAATAATAAAGACGTTTATTCGAGAACGGATGAACAAAATCTTATTTTAAAAGGGTACATTGCCTTTCTTGACCCGCCTAAGCCTACCGCTCGAAAGACAATCGAGATATTAAAATCGTTAGGAATCGAAGTAAAGGTTTTGACGGGGGATAATGATTTAGTGACGAAGAAAATCTGTAGTGAGGTTGGTCTTGATGTCAAAGGATTTGCCACGGGAGAACAAGTAGAGAAATTAACGGACGGCCAATTAACGGAATTGGTTAAAACGACAACTGTCTTTGCCCGGCTTTCGCCATTACAAAAAGAACGCATCATTTACGCTTTGCATCGGAATAATCACACGGTAGGTTATATGGGAGACGGCATCAATGATGCCCCAGCCCTTAAAGCGGCTGATGTCGGAATTTCAGTGAATAATGCCGTTGATATTGCCAAGGAATCCGCTGACATTATTCTTTTACAAAAAAGCCTCTTGGTCCTTAAGGATGGTGTGGCAGAAGGCAGAAAAACGTTTGGGAATATTCTCAAGTATATCAAAATGGGGTCGAGTTCTAATTTCGGCAACATGTTCAGCATGACCGGGGCCAGCTTTATCCTGCCTTTTTTACCGATGTTGCCGATTCAAATATTGTTAAATAATTTTCTTTACGATATTTCTCAAATAGCTATCCCCTCCGACGATGTTGATGAAGAATATCTCACCAGATCCAGGCCCTGGAATATTGATTATATAAAGAAATTTATGATGGTCTTTGGCCCCATAAGCTCGATTTTTGATTTCATCACCTTCGGTGTTTTATGGTTTATCTTTCACGCCTCGCCGGCATTGTTTCATACGGGATGGTTCTTAGAATCTTTCTGCACCCAAGCCTTGGTCATTCATATTATCCGTACCGGGAAAAAACCATTTATTGAAAGCAAACCAAGCCAGTTTTTAATGTTTATGTCAATTTATATGGTTACGATAGCTTTAATCATCCCGTTTACTCCTTTGGGGCAGCACTTTGGTTTTGTTATACCGCCGGGAACGTTTTTTATCGCCTTGATCATTATAGTAGGGGCATATTTGTTTGTTGTTCAAACAGTAAAGAATTGGTTTATCAAAAAATACGGGTATGAATAATAAGTTTTAAATGTCCATTTTTCTTTTTAGTTGACTCAATTCTTTAAATTGATCTGCGATGGGAAATTTATTTAGTTTGCGTAGCTTGCGTTCGGTCCAGAAATTATTTTCTCTTAGATCGGTGATGCGGCTTATGTAGTCGATAATTCGTTGATCTAGTTTAAGTAAATTTAACATTTGATGAATCCTGACTCGTGATACTCCGAATTCTCGCGCTACTTTTTCCATTGATTGATGTTCAGTTTCATTATAAATTCTTTGATATTTTAAGGCTGTAATGATTGGATTTGGTTTACACCGGACAGGCTTAAATCGCCGTAAAAGGGTTTTTGTTATGCGATCATTGGTTGATATTTTATAGGGCGCTTTACCTTCAATGATATCTAAACCTTTGTAACGGTTAAAGATAACATGAATGGGAAAATGTATGGTTAAGCGGTTTTGTGTTCGCTGGGTACATTGATCGGGGAGCTTTTCATGAAAGCCGTTGTAAACGTAATGTTTGCAGCGGCTTTTTATTTGTTTTAAATCGAAGAGGACTATTACTCTCGGTCAAGGAATACCTTGTAAATTACTTTTTTAACGCTATCATAGCTGAACCAAAAATAATCCATCTATACGTATAGAATAACCAGAGAGAATAATCGTGACCACACAAATTAGAAATATCGCCATCATCGCCCACGTAGATCATGGCAAAACCACACTAGTTGATAAGTTGCTTCAACAATCTGGTACGTTTGATAAGCGTAAAGTACTGACTGAATGCATGATGGACTTTAATGATCAGGAAAAAGAGCGTGGTATTACGATCACTTCAAAAAATACCGCAATCAACTGGAATGGTTATCACATCAATATCGTCGATACACCGGGGCATGCTGATTTTGGTGGCGAGGTTGAACGCGTACTCTCAATGGTCGATTCGGTTTTATTATTGGTTGATGCTGTCGAGGGTCCTATGCCGCAAACCCGATTTGTTACCCAGAAAGCTTTTGCTATGGGCTTTAAACCTATTGTCGTCATTAATAAAATTGACCGTGAAGCAGCCGACCCGCATCATGCACTGGATCTGACGTTTGAATTATTCGATAAGCTCGGTGCAACCGATGAGCAACTCGATTTCCCTGTAATTTATGCATCTGCCTTTAATGGTTATGCCGGAAATGAAGCGGAGATTACCAGTGGTGATATGACACCTTTATTCGAAGCTATTGTCAAACATGTGCATGCACCGGATGTTGATCTTAATGGCCCTTTGCAGTTACAGATTTCGACGCTGGATTACAACAGTTATTCCGGTGTTATCGGTATCGGCCGTATCAAACGTGGTGTCGCTAAAGCTAATATGGCTGTTAAAATTATTGGTTCTGATGGCGCAGAGCGTAGTGGTCGTATTGATCAGTTATTAAGTTTTCATGGCCTCGACAGAGTGGGAATTGAGGAAGCCGAAGCGGGTAATATTGTTGCGATTACCGGTATTGATCCACTTTCCATATCGGACACAGTGTGTGATCAAAATAAAGTTGAAGCGCTGCCTAGGATGACAGTTGATGAGCCGACTATTAGCATGATGTTTCAAATGAATACCTCGCCATTTTCTGGTCGAGAAGGCGAATTTGTAACCAGTCGAAATATCTGGGATCGCTTGCAGAAGGAATTAAAACATAATGTTGCGCTTCGCGTAGACAGGCAAGAAGGTGAAAAATTCAAAGTATCAGGCCGTGGTGAGTTACATCTTTCCGTGTTGATTGAAACCATGCGTCGTGAAAAGTTTGAACTAGCCGTCGGCCGCCCAGAAGTGATTATTCGTGAAATCGATGGTGTTAAGCAGGAGCCTTTTGAAGAGTTAACAGCCGATGTTGAAGTCGAGTATCAGGGTGCCGTGCTGGAAGCGTTGAGTATTCGTAAAGCAGAACTCAAAGACATGGTTCAAGATGATAAGGGTCGAGTTAGACTCGAGTTTTTAATTCCCACACGCGGTCTCATCGGATTTAGAACGGATTATCTTTCCATGACACGTGGTACGGGTTCGTTATGCAGTGTGTTTGACCATTACGGTCCAATTATTGCCGATGATATCGGCCAGCGTCAAAATGGTGTATTGATTGCTAATGCAAGAGGTAGGGCAGTCGCCTATTCATTATGTCCATTGCAGATGCGTGGAAAGTTGCTCGTGGGGAATGGAGATGAAATTTATGAAGGTCAGATCGTCGGTATTCATTCACGTGAGAATGATATTGTTGTTAACCCATGTAAGCCTAAGCCATTAACTAATGTTCGTACATCGGGGACGGATTCTCCCTTAACGCTGGCACCACACATCAAGTATTCATTGGAGCAAGCACTGGAATTTATTGACGATGATGAATTGGTTGAAGTTACACCTTTATCGATTCGTGTACGGAAAAAACTACTGACAGAAATTGAACGAAAAAGGGTATCACGCGAAGTTATGTAAGGCGAAATTCTTAAAAAGAGATATGTGGAATGTGCCCCGTAATGTACCCCATTTAGTAATCATTTTGAGGATGTGGGTTAGAAGATTAGGCTTTTTAGTGAGGATTTAGTCATTATCCAGTTGCAAAACTCGTCCACTTGGGGGGCCAATCACTAAACCCTCTGTAACAAATTTGTTACAGAGGGTTTCTTTTTGGGAAAGCTTAAAACAGAATGAACAGGCTTTATGAATTAAAGTAAATGCTAAGTGAATTTACGTTACTTTTTAATAAGACATTCTATACATATTAAGGAAGGGGAAAAGCTGTCTTGGCGAATATTTGAATCGTTTTCCTGTTCGGTGATAATAGTTAACATGTTTGTAATATGAAATATTTATACTTTAAGAAAACGACGGTGATGATTAGAGTTTATTTTATTTGGTCATCGCATTTGGATAAATATTTTTCCAATATTGACAATACGTCATTTAATTATATAATGACATGTGGGTATGTCATTATAAACTTATGTTAACCAAAACCAGCAAACAAGTTATCAATGCTTTAGTTGAACTGGCCAAACTCAAAGAAGATGAGTGGCTGGGCGTGGGAGCCATTGCGCAACGGACTAAGGCGCCGCAGAATTATTTGGGCAAAATGCTGCAGAATTTCGCTAGTACGGGTCTAGTTGTTTCACAAAAAGGGCTGGGTGGGGGGTTTCGATTAGCCAGAAGCCCCGAAAAGATCACTTTATTCGATGTGGTCGAACCGATTGAAAACGTGAGTGTTTGGACAGGATGCGCCTTAGGAATGAAAAAATGTTCGGATGTAAATCCTTGCGCGGTCCATTATCAGTGGAAGACAGTAAAAAATCAGTATTTAAATTTTTTGAAGAAGACAACGATTGCGAATTTGATCAAGTAGCTTATTAAAAAGCTGCTTTTTTATTTATCTTAAAATAGCATGTTCGTATGCTATTTTAAGATTTTTCAGGCCTGATAAATAAATCAGAGACAACATGTATGTTAGGAAGGCTGCTATTTCAAAAGCGCGATTTGATTAAGGTGTCGGGCAATCGAATTGGATATAACAAAATTGATAAGAAAGGAAATATGTATGAAATTACTATTCATCACCCCGCCCATTAAGGCCTGGGCGACTCACGGAAATCATAAAGCGCCTAATCAATTTTACGCGCAGCTGGCAGCATACATCCGCAGTCGTAATGTCGCTGAGGTAAGTATTCTTGACTGCCGGGCTTTTGATCTTTCTTATGATCAAATGATCGAAGAAGTTAAACGAATTAACCCGGATTACGTGATGTTTGGGGATGTTCTTCATTCGACCGGAGGGCTGGCGATTATCTGGCATTTTAATGAAAGCGCGCGGCTGATCAAAGAAGCGTTGCCAAAAACAAAAACGATCGTCGGTGGTTTATGGTACTCCGCTTTTTATGAGGAAACTATGGCGGCGAATCCCCAGATTGATTTTATCACCATCGGCGAAGCCGAACTTACTCTCGAAGAGCTTCTTAACAATCTTCAAAAATATTCCAAACCATTTTCTAAAATCCCTGGACTTGTATCGCGCGATGAGAATGGCCGCGTCCACATAGGCCCGCACCGGTCATTGATTCCGGATTTAAATATTCTGCCGATGCCGGCTTACGATTTATTCCCGATGGAAAAGTATGTTGGACATACCTATTGGAAGCCATTCGCAGAGCTTATGACCTCACGCGGTTGTCCGGGCGGCTGCCACTTTTGTTATGAATGGAGTTTGTATGATCCGCGTTCAGGCAGCAAAGATTTTACGTCATGGCGCGGATTTTCTCCGTCAAGAATCGTCGATGAACTTGAATTATTAGAAAAGAAGTACGGCATTCATGTGATTGTGTTTCAAGACGACGCGTTTAACGTTAATTCTGAAATGGTTGAAGCCTTTTGTAAAGAAAAGATAAAGCGCGGGAATTCGGTTAAGTGGGTTTGCCTGGGGCGTGCGGATGACTGGTCGCGGCAGAAGGCATTGATTCCGCTCATGGCGCAGGCGGGGCTTTTTATGGGGCTGGTTGGCGTCGAAGTATCGTCGGATCGTGAATTAATGAGAATAGGTAAAGGGGTCACGCTTCAGCAAATCAAGGATACCGTCAATTCTCTTCGAGAGAATAATGTAGCGACTGTCGGCACAGTACTGATTGGTTTGGAAAATGATGATGAAGCGCTCATCAAAGAACGTTTGCATGTCGCTGATGAAATTGACCCTGATATCCTTGCGCTTGATTATGTAACCCCTGTTCCCGGCTCGCCGGTATGGAAGAAGTCAATTAAAAATGGTTTTTTCGATCCTGCGAACATCAATCTCAAAGAATGGGATTTTCATCATCCGGTGATGCCGACCAAACATTTATCGATTGAAGATGTCGGCCGTTTGGGCGCTTGGTGCATGCGGGAATTTTATTCCAAACCGCAGCGGATTCACCGCATCATGGAAAGCGATTACGACATGTTGGTCAAATTGTGCGTGAAAGATTTCATGAACAATATTGCAAAGTTCGAGGCGGCTTCAAGACGAGAAAAGATTTTTGTTTAAGAAAGAGAGGATTGTTTATGGATAAAAAATTCCGGTATGTTTATGGTCCTATTCAATCATGGCGCATGGGAAAGTCCTTAGGAATAGACCCGCTTTCAGATAAGGCCAAGATTTGTAATCTGAATTGCGTTTACTGTCAGTTGGGGAAAACGCATACGTTGACGAATGAGCGTGAAGAGTACGTTCCGACGGAAAAAATTGTCGATGAGATTAAGCGATTCTTTGATTTGTCTAATCCCAAAAACTCATCGATTGTGGGAAATATTGATTACTTAACTTTCTCCGGCCGAGGTGAGCCGACTTTGGCGAAGAATCTTGGAAAAATAATTCAAGCGGTCCGGAACATCAGAAATGAGGAAATTGCCGTGATCACAAATTCTACTTTACTGCATTTGCCCGAAGTGCAGAAAGACTTATCTTTAAGTGATTTAGTTGTAGCAAAACTCGACGCCTGCGATGAATCATCTTTTTTGAAAGTCGACAAAGCCATAAAAGGCGTGAGCTTTGAGAAAATATTAGAGGGTATTAAAAGTTTCAGAGATTGTTATCAAGGGACGCTGGCTATCCAAATTATGTTTGTTGAAGAGAATAAAAAATATGCCAAAAGGATTGCTGATATTACTCGAGATATTAATGCCGATGAAATTCAAATTAATACACCGCTTCGGCCTTCGGCAGCACAACCGTTAGATAAGGAAGGAATCGCAGAAATTAAATCATATTTTTCCGGCATGCCGGCGGTTACCATTTATCAATACGAACGGAAAGAAACGATACCACTGGACATCGAAGACACAATAAAAAGACACGGCAATTTCAATAAAAATTAAAAATAATATTCTGTGTCTTCTGGTGCTGGAAAGGCCTTGGCGGCCGCATTAAGAGGAAAAATCCGGCCCCGCCTAAAGGTATTGAATAGGATTAAGGAGATTAAAAATGATTAGAGTAGAATTGTTACATAAATTGCTCAACACAAAAGAATCCGACCTTAAGGAAATTGATACGGAGCAGTTACGTACAATGTTAGGAGCTTTTCGTTATTTTGTAAGATTAATGGAAAGAGAGCTTAATATACGCAGCGCAAACCAGCCTTTGGGAAGCACCCCTGTAGTGTAGGTGATCGCACCAAGAAAACAACAAAGGAAAGAATAGGAGTAAAAATGTCTTCCCCCATAATTCGTATGAGTAATAGCAGAATGACGGCTGATAACAAACGCGTTATCAATAATGACCGTACGGTAGATGTTAATCAGCTTGTTCCCATTAAATACCGCTGGGCGTGGAATTATTATCTCGACGGCTGCGCGAATCATTGGATGCCGACGGAAATTTCTATGCAGCGTGATATCGAACAGTGGAAGAATCCAAAAACGTTCACCGATGACGAACGTCATGTGATTAAACGGGTATTAGGTTTCTTTGCGACGGCGGAATCTCTGGTCGGTAATAATCTTGTTTTGGCTGTTTATCGTTGCGTCGATAATCCGGAATGCCGCCAATATCTTTTACGGCAAGCCTTCGAAGAGGCAATCCACATTCACGCTTTTCAGTATATCGTTCAATCTTTGTCTTTGGACGAGGGTGAAATGTTTAATATGTATAGGGAAGTCGAAGCCATTTATGATAAAGATGAATACGCGATGAGCTGCACAAGCAGTGTTCTTGACCCCAACCTTGATACCAAGACAAAAGAAGGATTGCAAAGATTGCTGAAAAATATGGTTGGGCTGTATGTCATTACTGAAGGAATTTTCTTTTACGGTGGCTTTGTGACCATGCTTTCCTTCGGGCGGCAAAACCGTATCCCCGGTACGTGCGAGCAGATTCAATATATCTTGCGCGATGAAAGCATCCATATGAATTTCGGTATTGATTTGATTAATGCCATCAGGGACGAGAATCCATGGGTTTGGGATAAGGATTTTGAAAATGAGATTATCCAATTCATTAAGAAAGCCGTTGAACTGGAATGCGCTTACTGTAAAGATTGTTTACCCAACGGCGTATTAGGATTGAATGTGAATTTATTGAGAGAATATGTTCAATATTTGGCTGACCGCCGGTTCGAGAGGCTGCGCCTGGCAAAACATTATGGTTCCAGCAATCCATTCCCCTGGATGAGTGAGGCAATTGATTTAAAAAAAGAAAAGAATTTTTTTGAAACTCGCGTGACGGAATACCAGACAGGCGGAGCGCTGGAATGGTAAAGAAATTAAATACGTTGGCCTTAGTTTTATTTTTTAATGGACTCATCGACGATGGTGTTATTGGTCACGTCCCGGGACGATAATCAGCTCACAATAAATTTAAGAATTTTTTAAATAATAAGATCGCTTCGCCATTAAAAAATAAAATTCGTATCAGGTTTTATAGCGGCTCAAGTTTTAAAAGTAAACCTGAAATGTATATACATAACTTCATTTTTTTTATAGGATAGGTATTAATGCCAGCCACATTTTCTCAAAAAAATATTCAATTAAAAGACGTTTCGCTTTTTGAAGATTTAAGCGCGAGTGAATTGGATTGTTTAAAATTAAATTTGATTGAACGATCATTTAAAGCGGGTGAAATGATCAGTTTTTCCGGTGAAGAATGCGACGGTGTTTTGATTATCCGGTCTGGGGTAATTAAAACCAGCTGTGTGTCATACTCCGGGAAAGAACAAATATTAGACTGTTTAAAAGCAGGGGAGACCTGCGCGTGCCATCCTGGTTCAGGCCAATGGAAATGCCCGTCAAACCTTCAGGCGGGAACAGATTGCCAAATCTGGTTTATAACGCGGAGGGATTATGAAAAATTATTAGCTGATAACCCCAAGATCATTCAAAAACTCAGCAAGATATTTTCATTAAGATTGAATTCTTATTCAAAGCTCATCAAAACCATAGCGTCTGATAATTCTCAAAGCCGGTTGGCCAGGTTTATTCTAGATATGACCGACTATGAATGCAACATTGCTTATTTAGAAAGTCTGACGCATGAAGTCATCGCGAACAGGATTAACCTGACCCGGGAAACCGTTACCCGTTATTTAAATCAATTTAAACGGCAGAACCTGATAGAAGTAAAATTACATAAAATCAGCATTTTAAATCGCGCGGAACTGGAAGCAATTTGTCTTTAAGATGGCGGTTTCCGTCCATTCATCGCCCATCAAAGTTGTTTAATTTCCACAGTCTTTTCCGTAAAGTGTGATTGTAATCACATACAAACTTTTACATTTATCATATTATATTTATATTAACTACGGTCTTAACTATAAATGGATAATAATCAGATCATGAATTTTACCCTTGTCGGTCTTAATTTTAAGACAGCCCCTATCGAAATTCGGGAATTATTTTATCTTCAGCCCTTGGAAAGAAGTCTGCTCTTGGCCGAACTCAAGACCAATCCAAAAGTGATCGAAGCTTTTGTCCTGTCAACGTGCAATAGGACTGAAATTTACGCGCGTATGATTGATGATGACCCGTCGCCGTTGTTGGATTTGGTATTTAAAATAAAGAAAGCTCACATGACACGGGTTTTGATGAATCATTTTTATGTTTTGAAAAATGACGATGTTATCAAACATTTTTTGGAAGTCACGTGTGGACTTGATTCGCTGGTGATCGGAGAGAAACAGATTCTCGGACAGGTTAAAGAATCGACAAAGCTCGCCCATGAAATGGGTATGCTCAGCCAGGTTTTTAACATTCTCATCAACACGGCCGTGCATGCTGGGAAACTGGTTCAGCAAAAAACCCAGATTGGAGCGGGCGGTTCGTCGGTCAGTTGGGCGGCGGTGAACATGGCCCAGAAAATTTTAGGGCCGCTCAACACCAAAGATATTCTGATT
The DNA here is from genome assembly GCA_018062515.1 of Candidatus Omnitrophota bacterium. Lineage (GTDB taxonomy): Bacteria > Omnitrophota > Gorgyraeia > Zapsychrales > Zapsychraceae > JAGOSC01. The sequence continues at coordinate 5,214 of JAGOSC010000052.1, read as the reverse complement.
ATCGGCGCGGGCAAAATGAGTTATTTAACGGCTGATCAGTTAAACCGAAAGCCTGTTAATAATATTTTTATCATGAACCGGACCAAATCGAAGGCCGATGAGTTAGCCAAAAAAATTGGGGGAATAGCCGTCCTGCCGTGGGATCTTAAGAGTGTGCTGTCCAAGGTGGACGCCTGCATCTGTTCGGCGGGCGCGTCATATTTTTTGATTGAAAGTGAAATTATGGAAGAAGTTATGCGTCTTAGAGATTATCGGCCGCTTCTTTTGATTGATATATCGACACCAAGAAATATTGATCCGCTGGTTTCGCAAATCAATAACGTCAATCTTGTTTCCATGGACGATTTGCATAAAGCCATTGATACAAATTTGATGATAAGGCAGGCGGCCGTTCAGTCCGTCCAAGAGATCATTAATTATAAAATTAAATTATTTAATCATAAGATTATAAAAGGGGGATATATGAATCTCCCCGCTTTCACGCACTAAAAATAAGGAGCGTTTATGAAAATAACAGCATTCAGCATTCTTAATATATTGATTTTGTCGTGTTTCTTTGCTTCACCAAGTTTTGCCAATATTGATCAGATGAAATATTACAGAGAAATCAACCCGGACTTAAAACCCAACTGTATGTATTGCCATATGGATAAAGCTCCCAAGAAAGAAAAGGGAAAACACGATTTAAATCCGTACGGCGCAAAAATGCAGGAAAGTTTTGAAGCTCAAAAAACCGAAGGCATGACCAAAGAGCAAGTTAAGGAAGCGTATATCAAAATTTTTAAAGAATTAGGACGCCATGATACTTTTAATGCGGAAGCTGCCCCTAAAGGACAATAATTATGTCAAAATTTCTTAATCAACATGTAGTGCTCGGTATTTTCGCGGCAGTGTTTATTGTGCTATTTTCCGGCGGGAAAGTATACGCTGTCGCTGAAGAGAAAAATTCTTTACAGATTTTACAAAAAGCTGGGGCGGAATTTGTTGGAATGGAAACTTGCACGGCTTGCCATGATGACGAACATAAAGAGTTTCAGTTATCGGCGCACGCGCGCATTTCGCTAGATAAAGAAACAGCCATTCCTAATGGCTGTGAAATGTGCCATGGCCCGGGCAGTATTCACGCCGATGCCGGCGGCGGAAAAGATAATATTATTAATCCTCGTCGGGACCCAACGATATGTTTTTCATGCCATCTGGATAAAAAAGCTGAATTCAGGCTGCCTTACCGGCATCCTGTCCTTGAAGGGAAAATGGGCTGCGCGGATTGCCATGATTCCCATGGGCCGGATGCCCGGCCCTGGACCACAACATCCATGGGAGATGTTAACGAAACATGTTTTAAGTGTCATAAAGAACAACAAGGGCCTTTTGTTTGGGAGCATGAGGCCGCCCGCGAAGGATGCACCGTGTGCCATAAAGTCCATGGCTCCATTAATGAAAAAATGCTGATTGCACGAGATAATAACTTATGTCTGCGCTGTCATTCCCAGGTTAATTTTCCAACGATCGGGCAATCAGGACACGGTAGCCGTTTACCGCAGGGAAGCTGTTTCAGCGGTGGATGCCATACCGCAGTACATGGGTCCAATTTCGATGATCATTTGCGTTATTAAACGAAGAAGGTGATTATGAAAAAAAATAAAACAAGAATCCTCATGTTGATGCTTTTTTGTTTGCTTTACGTGCCAAGCTGGGTATTTGCCGAAGAAGAGGGCGAACCGGAACAAAATCAGTACCATGTAACTGTTTTACCCGCCCGATATGTCTCGATTACGGGTGATAAGGGAAAATTCAGGAGCCATCATTGGATCAGCGACGGATATTCATGGGGAATTGAAGATTTATTTTTCAAGAAGGATTATGAAAACGATGTTGGAATGTCTTTTGAAGGCGGAGTTATTCCGGGTGAAAACGACGGACATTTTCATCTTTTATTAACAAAAGAGTCTGCGGGGTTCTTTGATTTGCAATATCAAATATTTAAAAAATATTTTGATAATACCGGTGGAGTCTACCATCCCTTTTCAACTTTGGAATCAAATGATATGGAGAAAGATCTGGAAATGGACATTTCCGATCTTCATTTTGAAACAGGAACGGATCCAGAAGCCAGCAAAGGATTAGGATTTGAGTACAAACGTCATTATAAAGACGGAGTTAAATCACGTTTGACATGGACAGCGGTGAAAGAAGGCGCGACGACGAGAAATATTGGTCCGGCTTGGCAGGATATTAAAGAAAAGTCAGATACCTTTACATTAAAACAAAGGACGGATTTGGCAGGATTTGATGTGTCCTCTGCGCAAAGTTATGAACGCATCAAAATTAAGTCTTTACGGGAAGAACAAAATTTATCCACTTCAGGTGTCGCTTCAGATACAAAAAAACGCCGCCAGTTTCAAATTCCGGAAACGGACATTTATTCCGCTAGCTTGTTGTCGCAAAAATGGATTGTGGACGAAACCGCTTTTATTTCAACTGGCTACCGTTTTCAGGATATGGAAGCCAGGGAATGGGAATCGTTGTTGGAGTTTGACCAATACGGTAATCCCAGGTCATTTTCCAATCCCAAAAATAAGCCCAACGCCCTCGCGGAAAACGACTTGAATTCGCACACTTGGACGGGCAGTTATCTGAACAATGCCCTGGAACATTTCACGTTCAATACAAAATTTAAAGGCGAAGTGATTGAGAAAAGAAGTACTTCTCTATATCCGAATGACAGCACTGATCCTCCGGACGGTATTATCAATGATTATGAATCCAATGTGTCTGAAAATAATGTCACTCGGACGGGTGAAAACTTTTCTGTGCGTTATAATGGGCTTCCGAAAACAAGTTTATACACGGATGTTGATTTGGAGCAGACCCGTAATTGGCTGGCGGAAGAGCTTTGGGGCGTGGCTGGTTCAGATCCGGCTCCGACGTCGAGTAATTTCAATCGCGAAACGATTACCAATATTAATAAAACAATTCTGAGCTTAGGAAGCCGTACAGCTCTGTCCCGAAGCTGGAATTTTACAACACAATATCGCCAACGCTGGGAAAATAATGACTATGATGACACCAAAGAAACCTCCGGCGGGTCAACGGCCAGGTCGGCATTTATTGAGGAAATGAAAATAAACGGATCAGACGCTTCCACGCGGATTTCCTGGAAAATGCTTAAATGGTTTGAAACAGGATTTCGTTATCAATTACTAAGAAATAAGTATTTTACGCGCATCGACAGTAATCCACAGAAGGTTGAATCAAGGTACTTTTCACACCGCTACACGTACGATGTCAATCTTCAGCCCATCGAAACTCTTTTATTGACCATGTCTTATTCATTTGAAGACGGAAAGACTTCAACACCCGCCGCGTCGGGAACCTCGGCGAGAATTCCCGGCTTTAATTCCGATTCGCGCAGTGTATTGCTCAGCGCGAGTTACGCGGCGATGGAAAAATTAAACATAAACGGATCTTGTAATTATATTTTATCGAATAATTTTAATGATTTCACGTCTTCGGGACTACCTTACGCATTGGATTTCACGATGTATGACACTTCCCTCGGTATGGAGTGGGAATGGAAAAAGGACGTCACGATTATCCCTCGTTATAGTTATTATAATTATGACTCCAATCCGCTCGTCGATTTAGGTGATTACAGTTCTCATGTCATCTGGCTTGAAACAAAAGTTAATTGGTAAAATCTTGGATAATTCATTTACCGTAAGGTTCCGTCGGATTTTTATTATTTATGAATAAAACATCAAGCAGATACTCATTTTCCCATTATTTCTACAACACGCAAACATACATCGGCGTTGTATTAAGCTTAGTTGTTTTTCTCGTGGAATTATTATTATTTTGTTTTGATTATTTTTCCCAAGGTTTAAACATATACTTGGGGATCATTACCTACGTTATTTTGCCGCCTTTTCTGATACTTGGGCTTATTTTAATTCCTTGGGGAGCCTTCAGGAAAAAACGTTTAATCTCCAAGGGGCTGACGACAATATCCCCTCGAAAATTTACCCTGGATTTCTCACTGGCCAGCCATCGCAATGGAATGGTTGTTTTTATTTTCGGAAGTATTTGTCTTATAGTTATGACCACCATTGGTTCATACAAGGCTTATAAATACACCGAATCTGTTTCCTTTTGCGGGCTGACGTGCCATCAAGTGATGAGTCCTCAGCATACGGCCTATTTGAATTCTCCGCATGCCAAAGTCAAATGCATTGATTGCCACGTCGGGGAAGGGGCGAACTGGTATATTCATTACAAATTAGCCGGTGTCCGGCAAATGTATCATTTTATGAAGGGCGATTATCCTCGTCCGATTCCGACGCCGGTGGAAGGGCTTCGCCCGGCCGCGGAAACGTGCGAACATTGCCATTGGACAGAAAAATTTTATAACACGGTGGAAATCGACCGTTCTTATTATTCGGCTGAAAGTGATGCGGAGTCGGCGCGCAAATGGCTCATACGGATGCTCGTCCATGTGGGTAAAAATAACGACAAAGGAACAGGTATTCACGCGCATATGTACCTTGACCATGATATTTATTACGCGGCCGAAGATAAGGAAAGGCAAAATATCAGCTGGGTTAAGAGTGTAGCCAAGGATGGGACATCCACGATTTTTACCACCGAAGATTCAAAATTTAAAGATACTCCGCCGGGCGAAAACACTATCAGGAAGATGGACTGCATTGATTGCCATAACCGGCCGACACACCATTTTAATCCGCCGTATTTATTGATCAACAGAGCTTTGACTCAAAATGAAATCAGCGCCCAGATCCCCGAAATCAAAGCAAAGTTAATGGAAGTTTTATCAGCGGAGTATACGACACAGCAGCAGGCGTCAGATGAAATCAGACAAAAATTAACCGAATTTTATGGAAAAAATTACGCAGAGTATTATAATACGCACAAAGCTGACATTGAAAAGGCTATTGAAAAAACCATCGCTTTATTTAACGTGAATTTTTTCCCGGAAATGAAAACCCGCTGGGATAACAGGCCCGATAATATCGGCCATTTCTGGAGTCCGGGATGTTTTCGTTGCCACGACGGCAATCATGCGTCTGATTCAGGAAAAGTCATTACCAAAGACTGCACGGTTTGCCATACCATCCTTGAACAAGGGCCAGTGGGGGCCATTCAATCCAGTACAGCTGGTTTGGAATTTGTCCATCCCTTTGATGACAGTGTGAC
>JAGOSC010000106.1 GCA_018062515.1 Candidatus Omnitrophota bacterium | reverse complement strand
GCCAAATAAGTACTATAAAATGGTCCATTTGAATATCTGTAACCGTTCTTGATCTTTCATTAGATTAAGGTATAATTCCCACATATATAAACGTTGAATGTCTGCTTAAGTTTAGGTCGATTAAGACAGAAACGGGGGACCCGTAGCGGTTCATAAAGAACCTTGGGGCTTATATCCGTAAGGATAGGAGGCACTCACTTCCAGCCCGACAGCTAACCTCGTAAACCAACCGAGAGCCTGACCAGAGTTATTGACTGGTCTTTTTTATAATTTAAGGACAATAATGCCCGTGCCATTTTTGAAAAAAATAAAAAATATTGTGATCGGGAAATCCAAAAATATTCAGGATCGCGGTATTTTCCATAAGCTTTCTTTGATCGCTTTTTTTGCCTGGGTTGGCTTGGGAGCGGATGGATTATCTTCATCATGTTATGGACCTGAAGCGGCTTTCTTGGCCTTAGGTGAACACAAACATCTCGGTATTTTTGTCGCTATTTTAACCGCCCTGACCGTATTCCTTATCAGCGCCAGTTATTCTCAAATCATCGAATTATTTCCTACCGGTGGGGGCGGATATTTAGTCGCCTCACGGTTACTTAATCCTAACCTGGGAATGATTTCCGGCTGTGCATTGTTAATTGATTATGTCTTAACGATTGCCATTTCTGTTGCCAGCGGTGCTGATGCTTTATTCAGTTTCCTACCGGCCGAATTAAATTACCTGCGATTTTATTTTGCATTGTTTGGAGTGATTGTGTTGATGTTCATGAATATGCGAGGGACGAAAGAATCCATCGTGCCCTTAACCCCCATATTTCTTATTTTTCTGATTACTCATATTTTTGCTATCGGTTATGCCGTCTTTACACATCTTTCCGATATTCCGATCATGACACATGCAAGTATGGTGGAAATGGGCACAACCCATTCAAATCTGGGTTTAATGGGGCTCATGTTTATTATTTTAAGTTCTTATAGCTTAGGGGCCGGGACATTTACCGGAATAGAAGCTGTCAGTAATGGAATGTATTTATTACGGGAACCGAAGGTGGAAACAGGAAAAATGACCATGCGTTACATGGCTTTTTCACTCGCCTTTACCGTAACTGGTTTGATGTTCGCCTATCTTTTATTTAATCTGAATCATGAGTCGGGGAAAACGCTTAACGCCGTTTTGTTTGAAAATATTACACAAAATTGGCCGGCTCCATCCGGACAAATCTTCGTTTTGGTTACTCTTATCTCCGAAGCAATGCTGCTATTTGTTGCGGCGCAAGCCGGTTTTCTCGGCGGTCCGGGAGTATTAGCGAATATGGCCATGGATCGCTGGATGCCGTCGAGATTTTCCAGCTTAAGTGATCGACTCGTTACGCAAAATGGTGTTATCCTCATGGGTTTTGCCGCTCTAATCACAGTAGCCGCAACACATGGGTCAGTACATTTACTGGTTGTTTTGTATAGTATTAACGTATTTATTACCTTTTGTTTGTCTCAGGCCGGTATGGTGCGCCACTGGTGGCAAGTACGTACGACGGAAATAAAATGGAAGAAGAAAATTTTGATTAATGGCTTAGGATTGTTATCGACGACATTTATTTTAGTTGCTATGACTATACTTAAATTTCATGACGGAGGCTGGATTACCCTGGTCGTCACCGCGTCTCTGGTCGTTATTGCGATCTTAATCAAACGCCATTATAAAATGACCTTATGGATGTTGCGCCGATTAAATTCTTTAGTTGATACCACCTTAATTGATTCGGGAAATTATACAGGAACCGTTGAATATGATCCGCAGGCTAGAACCGCAGCCGTTTTGGTTAACGGTTATAATGGTTTGGGCCTACATACTTTAATGAGTGTTGTAAAGACATTTGGGAATGAATTCAAGAATTATGTATTTATTCAAGTCGGCGTCGTCGACGCTCGGAATTTCAAAGGTAATGAAGAATTAGACAACCTAAAGACATCCGTACAAAAAGATTTAGATAAATATATTAAATTTATGAACAAAAACGGTTATTATGCCGAAGGATATTCAGCTTTTGGCACGGAAGTTATTGATGAAGTGGAAAATCTTGTACCATTAATTACCGAACGTTATAAACAAGTCATCTTTTTCGGCGGACAATTGGTATTTCCGAATGATACTTTAGTGAATCGTATTCTCCATAATGGAACCGTTTTCGCGATTCAAAAAAGATTTTATCAAAAAGGAATTCCTTTTATGATCTTGCCGATACGAGTCTAATTGTATGTTTGATATTAACCGCGATAAAATCGAAGCTCCGAACAAAGAAAAAAAAGTCCTTTTGCATTCGTGTTGCGCGCCATGCGCAGGAGAAATTATGGAAGCCATGGTCGCTTCAGGCATTGACCTCACCATTTTTTTCTACAATCCAAATATTCATCCGCGCGAAGAATATGAAATCCGTAAAGGTGAAAATATCCGTTTCGCCCAAAAATTGGGAATTCCGTTTGTGGACGCTGATTATGACCGCGATAACTGGTTTAAACGAGTCAAGGGACTGGAATTAGAACCAGAAAAAGGCAAACGTTGCACAGTGTGTTTTGACATGCGTTTTGAACGCTCAGCTTTATATGCTCTCGAAAACGGATTTAATGTATTCACCAGCTCTTTAGGATTATCCCGCTGGAAGGATTTTAATCAGATCAATGAATCCGGTCAAAGAGCCGCGAGCCGCTATTCTGGAATGACGTATTGGACGTATAATTGGCGAAAAAAAGGCGGAGGCGATCGAATGTATGAAATTGCCAAACGTGAAGAATTTTATCAACAGGAATACTGCGGTTGTGTGTATTCTCTTAGAGATACAAACCTTTCCCGCATCGAACGCGGCCTGGGGCGCATTGAAAAAGGCACAAAATTTTATCATCTTCCGACCAGCGACCAAGCTTAAAAAGTGATCTCTATTCTAGGCATACCTACCCATCGATGATATACTTACTTACATAATTAACTAAAGTATATCGAAACTTCAAAAAAACAATCTAGAAACTGAATTTTGCATATGAAGGCTAAAATTTTTGTCACAGGAGGGGCGGGATTTATTGGCAGCGAATTTGTTAGGCAAAATGCCTCAAAATACCAAATCATCGTCCTGGACAAACTCACCTATGCGGCAGATCAAAAGCGGTTGAAAGACGTATCCAAATACATTAAATTCTATAAAACGGATATCGCTGACGTTAAAAAACTAGAAAATACCTTTAAAAAAGAAAAACCAACTTACGTTATCCATTTCGCGGCGGAAACCCATGTCGACCGCAGCATATCGGATAGCCGGCCATTCGTAACGGCCAACGTCGTCGGGACACAAAATCTTGTCGATGTGTCACGAAAGTACAACATAAAACGTTTCATTCATATTTCCACTGACGAGGTATATGGTGATACAACCTCAAGATCCAGCCGTTTTACAGAAACGGCACCGCTTAAACCCAATAATCCTTATTCAGCAACCAAAGCCGCCGGGGAATTGATTGTGCGCGCGGCCATTAGAACTTATCATTTTCCCGCCATCATTATTCGGCCAGCGAATAATTACGGCCCATGGCAATATCCTGAAAAACTCGTCCCTATGGTTATTTTACGGGCGATGAAAGGAAAACGTATACCTGTTTATGGACGAGGAAAACAAATACGCGAATGGCTCCATGTTTCTGATTGTGCACGGGGAATCAAAAAAATTTTTACAAATGGAAAAATCGGCGAAATTTTTAATATTGGAAGTTATGCCGAAAGGAATAATCTAATGACTGTAAGGACTATATTGAAATCCATGAATAAACCGAAGAATTTAATTCAGTTTATTAAGGACCGTCCGGGTCATGATTTTCGATATTGCGTCGACGATAGTAAATTGAGGAAATTGGGCTGGTCACCCCAGGTTCGTTTTGAAACAGGAATGAAAGAAACGATCAGCTGGTATGAACAGCATTCAGATTGGTTGGATAAAAAATCAGATCTCCTTCAAAAATATTGGGCCGTAGTTTATCGAAATAAAGGAAAATAAATATGAAATTGATCATTCAAATCCCATGCTTAAATGAAGCTGAAACCTTGCCAAAGACATTGGCGGACTTACCCAAACAAATTGATGGAGTCGATGTCATCGAGGTACTAGTGATTGATGACGGCAGTACCGACAATACCTCTTCGGTCGCTTATCAACATGGGGTACACCATGTGATTCGGCTGACTAAACGCAAAGGCTTGGCTGTTGGTTTTGCGACGGGGCTCGATGCCTGTCTCAAACGCGGGGCAGATATTATTGTTAATACCGACGCTGATGGCCAATATAAAGGTTCTGATATTCCTCGATTAATCAAACCTATAATGGTCGGGGCAGCGGTTATTCTTATCGGAAA
>JAGOSC010000051.1 GCA_018062515.1 Candidatus Omnitrophota bacterium | reverse complement strand
GGGCTGAATCTGTCAAGACTGGCCCGACGCTGTGCATGCATTGCGATGATCCGGCCTGCGCGGCAGTGTGTCCGGCGGATGCTATTAAACGCACCGATGATGGAGTTGTTCAATCCTCATTAAAACCGCGATGCATAGGCTGTTCCAATTGTCAGATCGCATGCGCGTTCGGTGTTCCAAAAGTCTTTAAGGCGCGCGCTCAGATGATTAAATGCGACATGTGTTACGATCGTACTTCCGTCGGCCTTAAGCCGATGTGCGCGACCGTTTGCCCATCGGAGGCAATTTTTTTCGGCCCAAAATCTGTCATTGAAGCGCAACGTAAAAACAAAGCAAACAATCAATTTATTTTTGGCAAACAAAAAATAACAACCAAGGTACATATCATGATGGATACCTCGGAAGAACCTATTAATATGGATATTATGGATTTTATCAACATTGACGTTAAAGACCGCCAACCGTGGGATACCTAAAAAGGAAATATTATGCAAGATCCTATAGAAAAGCGTTTACGGGATAAATATAAGGAAATCCCAAAATGGGCCGAAGATTTCCCCATTGACCAGAACAGCGATTCAAATGTTTCTCGACGTGATTTTATCCGTTACTTAGGGTTGGTCTCTATGGGTTTTTTTGCAGGAACTTTAGGAGTGTGGGTAAAGTCTTTGTTTAAATCAGGACAAGTACACAATTACCAGCGGATGAAGATTGTTGATAAGGAAGATTTAAAAATCGGAGAATCGTATGTATTTGAAGTTCCGGGATATAAAGAGCATGCTATTTTGGTCCGGCTCAATCAGGATGAATTCGTCGCCTTCGGACAGAAATGTACTCATCTGCAGTGTCCGGTCATCTGGAAAAAAGACGAAAAGATTCTTTTTTGTCCGTGCCACAAAGGCGCTTTTAGCGGTGCGACGGGTGATGTTTTATACGGCCCGCCGGAACGGGCGCTTCCCAAACTAAAAATAGAAATTTTATCTGACGGTGTTTATTTTATAGGAATGGAACGAGGAGAGCTGGCATGAGATTCTCAAATAAAAAAGAAGAGTTTATCCATACGATAGAAACAGTGGCCTTAATCATCAGTGTCGGCGCGATATTTTTACAGATTTGGGTCTTGCTTTCTGGTATAGAAACTTACTTAAAAGGTAAGTATACAAATTTATTACCCAGCGTGATTTTAAGTGGACTGGCTTTTATAGCGTGCGGTGTCAGTGTTCTTCTGACGAATATAGATTTTCTAAAAGGCATGATGGAAGGCCGCAGTAAAACTTATCAAAAGAAAGATTATTAAGAGTAGACGTTTGTTTAAGTAATGTTCAATAAAGAAAAGTAAAATTATGCAAGAGCAGGCAACGGCCCAATCGCACAGAGTCCTTTTTTTAAATACATTAGCCTTTACGATTTGTTTCGCGGCATGGATGATTAACGGAGTGCTTGTAACTTTTCTCTCGACGAATCAGGTGTTCAATTGGGGGCCGGTTGAAATCGGTTGGCTCTTGGGAATTCCGGTTTTGACGGGGTCTATTTTTAGATTACCGGCGGGAATGTTGACAGATAAGTTCGGCGGAAAGCCTGTGTTTGGAACTTTGCTTTTGCTCTGTTCGATTCCGATGTATTTATTATCTTATGCCAATAATTTTTTAGAATTTGCATTTTGCAGTTTTGGATTTGGATTGGTGGGGGTTAGTTTTTCAATTGGTATCGCTTTTTCGTCTGTATGGTATCCTAAAAAATTACAAGGCACGGCGCTCGGAATTTTTGGCGCTGGAAACGCCGGCGCGGCTTTGACAACATTAATCGCTCCGAAACTTCTCAATATTCTTACTCAAGATGGTACAAATCTTGAAGGCTGGAGAATGCTGCCGAAGTATTATGCGGCAATTCTTTTTCTGATGGGCATTGTGTTACTTCTTTTCTCTATCAATAAGAAGCCGGCGTCGAGTAATAAGCATTGGGTTGACATGCTTTCCCCTCTTAAAAATATTCGAGTTTGGCGGTTCGGACTTTATTATTTTTTGGTATTCGGATGTTTTGTGGGTTTTTCCCAATGGCTCGTTCCATATTTTGTCAGCGCTTATTATTTGCCGCTCGTTACCGCGGGTATCTTGGCGTCCTGTTTTAGTTTTCCTTCCGGAGTTATTCGCGCTCTTGGCGGATGGGTATCTGATAAATGGGGCGCCCGAAAAGTCATGTATTGGGTTCTGGGATCATCGACTATTATTTCCTTTATGCTGATAATTCCAAAAATGGATATTTATTCCCCGGGTCAGGGAGTAATGGCTGTAAGACCAGGGATTGTGACGGAGGTCAGCGCTCAATTAATTGTAATAGGAGATAAAACATATCCGTTGATTGAGAAGTCAATTACTAAAGAAGATTTTGACGAGAAACTTCTTATTTTTCCTGCAAAAGAAGTTTGGCAGGAACCAGTGGTAAAAGTAGGTCAAAAGGTACAAAGGAAAGAACTTTTAGCTAAAGGAATTACGCGCATTTATTTTCAGGCGAATATCTGGATTTTTGTATTCTTAGTTTTTGTTTTGGGAATAATTTGGGGCATTGGAAAAGCGGCTGTTTATAAACATATCCCGGATTATTTCCCCGAAGAGGTTGGTGTCGTCGGTGGGATGGTGGGGGTCCTAGGAGGATTGGGAGGATTTTTCTGTCCGATTATTTTTGGATATTTACTTAAAAATACAGGATTGTGGACAAGTTGCTGGATGATGATGTTTCTTCTTTCTGTTATTTGTTTATGGTGGATGCATGCAGTTATTACACAAATGGTAAATAAAAAAGATCCGGAATCAGCGCAACGAATTGAACCGTTATATAAAGCTTAAATAAAGGAAAACTATGCTAAAAATTAATATTGAAAATTGGAATGTAGAAGATCCAAAATTTTGGGAAGCGGAAGGTAAAAAAATTGCTACTCGAAATTTGTGGATTTCGATTCCGGCGCTGCTTCAGTCCTTTTCGATCTGGATTATGTGGGGGATGATCATTGTCCAGATGAAAAAGCTCGGTTTTACTTTGGGTTTGCCCCATCAAAGTCCGGAGGACTTGAAAGTATTTAATGAGCTTTTATGGACTTTGCCGGCGATAGCAGGACTTTCAGGCGCCACGTTACGCATTCCAAATTCATTTTTAATTGCTATAGGCGGCGGAAGAAATGTTGTTTTTCTATCGACGCTGCTTTTATTAATCCCCTCAATCGGCGCGGGATTTGCTCTTCAGAGTATCCATACTCCTTATTATGTGTTTGCTGTGCTGGCTGTCTTTTCAGGATTTGGCGGTGGAAATTTCGCTTCTTCCATGTCGAATATTTCTTTCTTTTTTCCAAAACGAATGCAGGGAACCGCGCTTGGGTTAAACGCAGGACTGGGGAATCTCGGTGTCAGCGTGATGCAGTTTTTAATTCCAATTGTTATTACCGCTGGTTTCTTTGGGAGTCCCGCGGGGCCTGGTTTACCACTCGTTGAAGCTGATGGAACAAAAGCCGTCGGCACTTTAGTTTTTATTCAGAATGCCGGCTGTTTATGGTCGCCGTTCTTAATACTGTCAGCCATAGCCGCATTTTTTGGAATGAATAATTTAAAAACGGCTACTCCGGATTTGGGAAATTACGCGGCTGAATTCTTTAAAATCACGCTTCTCGTTACATTTGGATTAATTGGGGCGGGGGTTGGCGCGTATCTTTTAACAGCATTGAAATGGAATATGTGGATTGTTTTGCCGGTGACAATTATGTTAACGTTATTTTTAATGAAAGTATTATCACCCAGACAAATCCAGGGAAATTTAAACCGACAATTCGCGATCTTTAAGAATAAACATAATTGGATTATGACGATTCTTTATGTCATGACCTTCGGGTCTTTTATTGGATATTCAGCATCGTTTCCAAAATTGATTCAAGATGTGTTTGGATATTTGCCCGGCGGAGCGGTCAATCCTAACGCGCCTAATCCGATGACGTGGGCATTTTTAGGGCCTTTAGTCGGAGCGCTCATTCGTCCTATCGGCGGTTGGTATGCAGACAAAATTAATAGCGGATCTAAGGTGACCACATGGAGCACAATTGTTCAAGTAATTGCTGCGTTGGGTGTGGCTTATTTTATTGTTCAGGCTAAAGCATCGGCAACGCCGGATACCTATTGGTGGCCTTTTTTTACGTTGTTTATGATTTTGTTTGTGGCAACCGGTGTTGGAAACGGTTCAACGTTTCGTAGTATTCCATATATTTTTCCGAAAGAACAAGCCGGGCCCGTTTTAGGCTGGACGTCAGCAATCGCGGCTTATGGAGCTTTTATTATTCCAATTGTCTTCGGCCAGCAGATAAAGGCCGGCCACGCGGAATACGCTTTGTACGGATTTGCTGTTTATTACGTGATTTGTCTTTTTTTGAACTGGTATTATTACGATCGGAAAAACTCAGGGATTCAGTGTTAATCTAAACCTTTGATATGAAAAAACCGCATGTTGTATCCATTAATATTTCGAAAGGCGGGATCCCAAAGATCCCTATAGATTCTGTCAATATTATTGAAAAGGGTTTGGTAGGCGATGAACATAATCATGAAAAACATTACCGTCTAGCACAGGCGGTATGCATTCAAGATATTGAACGTCTGAACGAACTCTCTAAGAAAGGTTATCCGTTAAATCCGGGTACGGCTGGAGAGAATCTGACCGTCGAAGGATTAAATGTCAACGCACTCCCAATTGGGACAATTCTTGAGTTTTCCGGAGGCGTTGTTCTTGAAATTACTCGTACTCGACCTACCTGTTATGTCATGGATCAAATTCATCCAAGCCTTAAAGAAGACGCGACAGGTTGTCATGGGATGTATGCACGGGTTCTTAAAGAAGGTCTTTTAACGACAGGTGAAATCATTGGAGTCACTGAGCCTTTCTCAAACAAGCCAGTTGATCCAATGGTTTACCAACATACAGGCGCTATCTTTTGCGGCGGGAAAAGCAGCCGTATGGGTAAACCGAAAGCATCCATCATTCTTCCGTCGGGACTGACCGCAATCGAACATGTTTACCGTGTCCTTAAACAATTTTGCAAAGAAGTTGTTTTGGTAGGTCATGCAGAAGGGGCGCCTGACTCATTGCGACATTTAAAGCGTATTCAAGATAATCATCAAGGCTTGGGGCCAATGGGAGCTTTGGAGGCGTTATTAAGTTCTGGATTAGATTCTGAATATCTGATTTCTCCATGTGATCTTCCTAAGGCCATACCGGAAATATTTTCTCTTTTGGTTAAGTCTGAAACCAATTTACCCGTCGTCATCAGTAATAAAGGATACCAAGAGCCTCTTCTTGGAAGGTATCCTTCACCGCTTCTTCCTTATGTGCAGGATCATATTATTCGAAGACAACTCGCCATGAAAGATTTATTAAAAGAAGTTTCTGCGTCCTCAATCGATATTCCAGAAGAATATCTTTTCTCATTAAGCAATATGAATTCCCCAGAAGATTTAACCGAAATCATTGTTAACTAACACATATCAAAGGTCTCTTTATAAAGACCGCCATTCAAGATGGAGAAAATTAAGCTCAGTGTTATTCTTACAAAGAAGGGCCATTTTAAAGCCCTCTGTAACAAAACGTTATAGAGGGTTTTTTATTACTGCTTGACTATTCATTTAAAAAAGAATAAACTTTCCTCATGCGATTTTTAAAGATTGCCGTTTTAGCTTTGTTTATTACTTCGCTTCTACCCTTAGAGGCTTTTTGTCATGACCATCATGAAGATGTTCAACACAGTCATTGCATCGTCATTTGCCAATCTTTATGTCATCATTCCGTTCTAGTTCCTAAACAATTTATACCCGTTGTCCTTCAAAATTCTTCCAAGTTATTTTTATCAAAACACTCCGTTTATATCAATCCTGTTTTACCTGCCTCACTCAGACCGCCCATCGTACTCTCATAAAATCTTTAATTCCCTTACGTTAAAACTGTAATTCCGGAGTCTAATTTTATGAGCAGTAAAAGTCATATTTTATTTTATATATTTATTTTTTTGAATCTGTTTTTAATTGTCCCGCTAATGGCGGATGAGGTCAATGAGCCGTTGACTTTAGAGGAAGCTTTGTCTTTAGCGCATCAGCATAATCCGCACATGATCCAAGCCGAAAAAGCAATTGACGGCAGCCAGGGGGAACTGATCACCGCCCGTGCTTGGGCGAATCCCGAATTGGAAGCCGAAATTGGAGGCTTCAAAGGAAATGAAGACGAAGAGGGGAATACTCGTCTTAGTTCAGTTGAAGTCAGACAACCGTTTGACCCAATAGGCGCGCGTTTTTTCCGACGGAAAATCGCGTCTAATCAAGTTCATATCCAGAATGAAACGCTTAGGTCGACGTGGGCTTCAGTCTATCTGCAGGTCCGAGAATCCTATTCCAAAATTGTTTTAGATATTAAGAAACTGGAATTAACAGAAGAAAATCTCAACGCCATGCGGCAGTTTTTTGGGCGGGTGCAAGAACGGTATCAGGCTGGACAAGTTTTGAAAAATGATTTTCAACGCGCCAAGATCGAATTGCTTCAATCTCAACAAGATTATCTGGAGGCTGCAAAAAATCTTAAGACGGAGAAAGCTAGATTGAATTTGGCGTTAGGACGTTCCCTCGAAACAGAGTTTGATGTTGAGGAAAAATTGCTGGAAGAAAATCTGCAGACTTCTGTTGAGAAGCTCAAATCCATCGCGCTTGCCAACCGGCCGGATATTAAAGTGGCTAATCTTGAACTGGATTCTAAGAAAAATAATTTATTTAAAGAACAGAGTAATCGATTGCCTTCTTATTTTCTCGGGTTAAAACGCGCCGAGGAAGTCGAAGGGGAAGAGGATTATGCGGTCTTAATTGGCGTTAGTATTCCTTTGTGGAACCTTAATCGAGGCGAGGTTAAGAAAGCCAGAGCAGAAATGGAAGCTCAGGCGACGAGGAATAAGGCTATCACCAGTGAAGCTCTCTTTGAGGTTTATCAGGCCTATTTAGAAGCTGAACTCGCTCAAAAACAGTTTGAATTATCTAAAAAATCACTAGAGGAGTCTAATGAGCTACAGCGTCTAGCAAATCTAAGATACAGCGAAGGCGAAATTGATTTCTTGAATTATTTGGATCAAATCAGAACGGCAAGACAATCTAAAGCTAATTATTATGAAGGTTTATTTCATTTGAGTCGAAGTATTAGTGCCCTTGAAGCATCCATTAATTCTTCGTTACGACAGGAGGAGTTTTTCAATGAGAAATTTTAAGGTGATTCTTTACATTTTTATCGTTTTTGTGTTTACCGTGACAGCTCCCCAGGTTTTTGGAAGCGATGATCATGATCATGGAAAAGAAAAGAGCAGTCAAAAAAATAATAATAATGAACATGAGCATAAAGAGGATGAAGAGCACGGCCATGAAGGACATGATCACGGAAAAGAAGAAGTTAAAACCGAAAAGGATGATCATAAAGGGCACGACGAACATGCGCATGATGAACATGGCCACGACGAGCATGAAGACGGCCCTATTAAAATTTCCAAAGAATCTCAAGACTTAGCCGGGATTGAAACAGCTAAAGTTACTCAATCGTCATTTTCAGCTAAGATTGCCGTCAGCGGTCGTATTGCCCAAGATGTGGAAGTTGTGAAATATGTATTCTCCCCGGAACCGGCGAGTATCGAACAATGTCATGCTGCCCTGGGATCTAATGTCGAGAAGGACGAAGTATTATGTGTCGTTACGCTTATTAATAATAATGAGAGCTTCGAAATCAAGGCTCCCATTTCCGGAACAATAATTTCCGAATTTGTGAAGATCGGTGAACATATAGATGAAACAACCGCTTTTTATGCCATCGCGGACTTATCTAAACTTTGGGCTAATTTCGACGTTTACGAAAAAGATGTGGCCTCGGTGAAATTAGGCCAAAAGATTATTGTTTCTCCTTTGTCTTATTCAGATAAATCGTTCGAAGGAAAGATTGTATTTATTTCTCCCCGCGTTGATGAGTCCACTTACACGGTTAAAATCAGAGCTGAGGTCGAAAATAAAAATTATTTAATTAAATTGGGGATGTCGGTGCGCGGAGAAATTCTTGTCGATGATGAAACGTCAGCGATTGCTGTTCCAGCCGAAGCTATTCAGACGGTCGAAAATAAAACGGTGGTGTTTAAGAAAACGGAAGATGGACATTTTGAACCGCAGGAAGTTGAAATCAAGTCGCGGACAAAAGAATCTGTCGCCATTAGTCACGGGCTTGAAGAGGGAGATGAAATTGTTGTTAAGGGTTCATTCATTCTTAAATCTAAAAAATTGGAAAGCGAAATGGGTCATGATCACGCTCATTAAATTTAAAGAAAAGGCCAATGCTAATCATCGCATTTTACAGATAAATCGTAATCAGGGAAGGGTTTAATATGCTTGAAAAATTGATAAGATTTTCGATTTTCCATAGGGTGTTTATCCTCATCGGAACCATCGGAATCGCCATTTTGGGTGTTTTTAATTTTAGTCGTCTGCCCATCGACGCTGTTCCGGACATTACCAATGTTCAGGTACAGATTAATACCGAGGCTTTAGGGTTTTCACCGTTAGAAGTCGAACAACGGATAACGTTTCCTATCGAAACGGTTATGTCGGGTTTACCGCATCTTGAACAAACACGGTCTTTATCGCGTTATGGTCTATCTCAGGTGACCGTTATTTTTAAAGATGGAACAGATATTTATTTTGCTCGACAATTGATTAATGAACGTATTCAAGAGGCAAAAGGAAATCTCCCCGAAGGCATTGATCCGGCGATGGGCCCGATTGCGACGGGCTTAGGAGAAATTTTTATGTGGACCGTCGACAGTAAGGACGGTGCCCAAAGGCCAGATGGCAAAGCTTATACTCCGGCTGATTTAAGAACCATTCAGGATTGGGTGATTAAACCTCAATTGCGGACTGTCCCTGGTGTGACGGAAGTCAATACAATCGGTGGATATGAACGGCAATTTCATGTGACGCCGCATCCTGAACGATTGGCTGCTTACGGACTGACATTTCAAGACATTTTAGCGTCACTAGAAAAAAACAATACGAATGTCGGAGCTGGTTATATTGAGCATGCGGGAGAACAATATTTGGTTCGTTCGCCGGGACAAGTGAGTACGATTGAAGAAATTCAGAATATCATTGTCGGTTATCACGAAGGAGTACCGGTTTTCATTAAGAGTGTCGCTGAGGTCATTGAAGGTAAAGAACTACGGACTGGAGCAGCGACGGAAGACGGAAAGGAAGTTGTGGTCGGCACTGTTTTCATGTTAATGGGAGAAAACAGCCGGACGGTTTCTGAACATGTTGCCGCAAAAATGGAAGTCATTAATAAAACTCTTCCTGAGGGGATCGTCGCCAAAACCGTTTATAATCGTACGACGCTGGTTGATGCCACGATTGAAACCGTGAAAGAGAATCTCTTAATCGGTGCTTTGTTAGTTATCGTTGTATTGTTTCTATTTTTGGGAAATATCCGTGCCGCGATTATCACGGCCATGGTCATTCCATTGTCTATGCTTTTTACAATCACGGGGATGGTCAAAAATCACGTGAGCGCTAATTTGATGAGTTTAGGCGCGCTGGATTTTGGTATCATCATTGACGGTGCCGTTGTTATCGTCGAGAATTGTATTCGACGCTTCGCGATCAAACAGCATGAACTGGGTAGACCTTTGACCTTGGAGGAGCGGCTTGAACTTGTTTTTGTGTCCTCGAAAGAAGTTCAGCAAGCCATTGTTTTTGGTCAATTGATTATTATGATTGTTTATTTGCCGATTCTTACATTAACCGGTGTTGAAGGAAAAATGTTTATTCCGATGGCCTTTACCGTCGTGACAGCCTTAATTGGCGCTATGATTTTTTCGGTCACGTTTATTCCAGCGGCCATAGCGCTGTTTTTAACTGGAAAAGTTTCTGAAGAAGAAAATATAATGATGCGCTGGGCGAAGAAAATATATTCGCCTGTTCTTCATTGGTCATTAACGCACAGTAAGTCTGTGCTTGTTTTTGCGCTTGGATTACTTATCTTAACGGGTTTTTTGACCACGCGTATGGGCCGCGAATTTATTCCCAGCTTAGATGAAGGCGATGTGGCCATGCATGCCATGCGCATTCCCGGGACAAGTGTTTCTCAAGCCGTTGATATGCAGATGCGCGTCGAGAAAAAGATTAAAGAACATCCGGAAGTTGATACCGTTTTTAGTAAAATCGGTACGGCTGAAATTGCCAGTGATCCTATGCCTCCTAACGTGGCCGATACATTTGTTATGTTGAAGCCGCGCAACGAATGGCCGGATAAAGGCAAATCTAAGGCCGATGTGGTTAAAGCCTTGGAAGAGGATCTGGAAAAAATTCCTGGTAATGCCTACGAATTTACTCAGCCCATACAAATGCGATTTAACGAATTGATCGCCGGGGTTCGAAGTGATGTCGCCGTCAAAGTCTTTGGCGATGATATGGACGTTTTACTTCAAACGGGTCAGCGCATTTCCGAAGTTATTAATAAAATCGAAGGCGCCTCCGACGTGAAAGTCGAACAGATTACTGGACTGCCTGTGTTGACCATTCAAATTGATCGTAAAGAGGCTGTCCGCTATGGTTTAAATATGTCGGATATCCAAGAAGTGATCGAAGTTGCCTTGGGCGGAAAGAGTGCCGGGCAGGTTTTTGAAGGTGACCGGCGTTTTGATTTAGTTGTCCGTCTGCCGGAAGAATTGCGCAGCGACATTGAATCTTTGAAACGGATTCCCATTCCTCTGCCGGAACACGAGAGTGGTATGGGAGAAGAAATGCCGGCTCGTTATCTTCCTTTAGGTTCCGTCGCAAATTTCGATGTGGCGCCAGGCCCTAATCAAGTGAGCCGGGAAAATGGAAAGCGTCGAATTGTTGTAACAGCAAATGTTCGCGGCCGGGATATCGGTTCGTTTGTGGAAGAAGCGGAAAAAGCCATTCAGGAACAGGTTCAAATTCCAGCCAACTACTGGATTGATTGGGGAGGACAGTTTGAACAGTTGATTTCCGCGTCCAAACGTTTGATGATCGTCGTTCCAGTGGCATTAGGATTAATTTTTATTTTATTGTTTATGAATTTTGGAACAGTTAAAGATGCGCTTTTAGTTTTTACTGGTGTCCCACTAGCATTAACCGGCGGCATAACCGCGCTTTTTTTGCGGGGCATTTCTTTATCCATCTCCGCCGGTGTAGGATTTATCGCCTTATCTGGTGTGGCTGTTCTTAATGGTTTGGTGATGATTTCCTTTATTAAACGTTTAAGAGAAGAGGGAAAACCTCTGGATGAAGCAGTGGTTCAAGGAGCTTTGACGCGTTTACGGCCTGTTTTAATGACCGCTTTAGTCGCTGCTTTAGGTTTTGTTCCAATGGCTTTGGCGACGGGCCGAGGCGCAGAAGTCCAGAGACCTTTAGCGACGGTAGTTATCGGAGGGATATTATCATCAACCATCTTAACTTTAGTTGTTCTACCTGTGCTTTACCGGATTTTTCATAAAAAAGATGAGATTATTGCTGAAGGACAGGATATCTAGAGAATTTATCAAAGATCAGGAATAACCAACAAACAAGAGGAGAAAGAAAATGAAATTGAAGTTCATGGTATTGGGTTTAAGTATTTTGCTGCTTAATTCAGTTCAACCGATAGCTGCTGATGAAAAAGAAAGTACTATAAAGGAAATGAATGAAGAAAAGGCAGATAAATTCTGTCCAATTTGCGGGCCGGAAGAAGCAATGGCCGGAAAAGATGATATCACTTATGAGTACGAAGGAAAAACATACTATTTTTGTAGTCTGGGCTGTTTAGATGCGTTTAAAAAGTCTCCAGAAAAATATAGTAAAATTTCCGAAGAGAATCACGAAGGCCATGATGACGATAAAGGTCACGATCATGCTGATCACGGAAGTCATGAAGGTCATGACTATAAGTAAGTAAAAAGATAGGAGTCATATTATGTATTCATTTAATGAATATATTGCCCAAGGCCATGCGTGGTTATTCTTTCCAATGGCTGTTTTACTAGGCGCGCTTCATGGGTTAGAACCGGGTCACAGTAAAACAATGATGACGGCTTATATTGTCGCCATTAGCGGAACTGTCTGGCAGGCTTTTTTATTAGGCATTTCTGCCACCATTTCTCATACGGCTGTTATTTGGATACTGGCTTTTGTCGGTATGTATTATGGTTCTAATTTAGATATTGAAACGCTGGAACCGTATTTTCAGGTAGCAACTGGAATTATGGTTATTGGGTTAGCGGTTTGGATGCTTTATCGGACTCGGCAAGCCCAAAAAGAAGTTGAAGGTCATGCACACAGCCATGATGCTGATCATCACCATCATGAAGAATCACCACACAGCGCTGAGTTAGAATTTGGCGATGCGCATGAACGCGCTCATGCTGCCCAATTGCAAAAACAATTAATGAATCAAAAAGTAACAACAGGGCAGGTCATTTTGTTTGGTCTTAGCGGCGGGTTATTACCATGCCCTTCGGCGTTTGCTGTTTTATTGGTTTGTTTGCAGTTAAAGAAAATGACATTAGGTTTCGCGATGGTCTTGGCTTTTAGTCTTGGTTTGGCTATTACTTTAGTTACCGTCGGAACAATTGCTGCGTTTTCAGTTAAACATGTTAGTAAGAAGTTTAAAAGGTTTGGAGAATTTGCGCGTAAACTTCCATATGCCAGCTCGGCCATCTTAATTTTAATTGGTTTAATGGTTGTTATTCAGGGTATGCGTCATTTAATAAATTAAGTTTCCTATTGTAGTCAGTTGCAAAACTCGTCCATTTTGGAGAGCCAATACCATAAACCCTCTGTAATTTAATCAATTGCAGAGGGCTTTGTTTTTGACAATCTTTTGACTTGAATTTTTGTTGTCAGACGATATTCTTTAATAAACTATATGAATACACAAAATATAAATTATTATTCAAATCGCCCAGATCCTGAGGCTCTTTTAGCTGCAGCCCGAGCAGATGATTTTCAACACAAAGGCAAACTGAAGATTTTTTTAGGTTATTCGGCCGGAGTAGGAAAAACGTATGCCATGTTAGCAGCTGTCCACCGTTTGAAACAAAGCGGCGTTGATGTTGTAATCGGCTATGTTGAGACCCATAAACGCAAAGAGACCGAGGCCTTGATTGGAGAGATGGAGATTGTTCCACGAAAAGTTTCTTCGTATAAAGGCACATCCATTCAAGAAATGGATCTCGATGGTGTGTTAAAGCGTAACCCTCAATTAGCGGTGGTTGATGAGCTCGCCCATACCAATGCTCCTGATTCACGTCATCTTAAACGTTTTCAAGATATTGAAGAATTATTGGCCGCTGGAATTGATGTTTATACGACACTCAACATCCAACATCTGGAAAGCCTCAATGATGTGGTTGCCAAAATTAGCGGTGTTAAGACGCGAGAGACCATTCCAGATCGTATTTTACAAGAGGCCGATGAAATCGAAGTTGTTGACATTTCCATCGGAGAACTTTTACAAAGGCTTAAAGAAGGAAAAGTGTATTTTCCTGAGCAAGCGCTTCGCGCGACAGAGAATTTTTTTAATGAAGGTAATTTGACCGCCCTTCGTGAATTGACCTTACGCCGGGCGGCGAAACGCGTTGACGCGCAAATGCAAGGGTATATTCAGCGTCGGGCAATCGCCGGGCCGTGGCCAACGCAAGAACGCCTTTTGGTTTGTGTCAGTCCTTATCCTTCAAGCGCTGAATTGGTCCGGGCGGGGAGTTTACTAGCCACTGGTTTAGACGCGCAATGGTTTGTCGTTTATGTTGAACCCTCCGCGCATAGCCGGCTCTCGGAATCTTCTCAGCTGCAAATCACCAAGACACTGGAATTGGGACAAGAGCTGGGGGCGCAGGTTGTGACACTGACGGGTGATAACGTAGCTACCGAAGTTATTCGCTACGCGTTACGTCAAAATATCACCCGGATTATTATCGGTAAACCGCCACACGATGGCTGGCATAATTTTCTTAAAATCAATCTTGTCGATCAAATTATTCGTCATAGCGGGGATATTGATATTCATGTCATTAACCGGACGATGGATAAAAAAGATAAATCGGTTCTTTCTTTTATTCGTCCCAAAAGTCCTTGGTATTATTATCTCAATAGTTTTTTATTAGTCGCCGGGGCTTCTTTAGTCGGACAATTTTTACGAACATCATTAGCTGCTACCAACCTCGTGATGATTTATCTTTTAGTGGTTGTCATTTCTGCCTTTTGGTGGGGACGCGGGCCGTCTATATTGGCATCGGTGATGGGAGTGGCGGCGTTTGATTTTCTTTTTGTCACGCCCTATTACACTTTTGCGGTTTCCGATACGGAATATCTTTTAACGTTTGCGGTTTTATTCCTCGTCGGATTAGTGATTAGCGCTTTAACCGATCAGACCCACCGGCAAACCGATATTGTCCGTCAACGGGAACGACGCACATCCGCTCTGTACGGCCTCAGCCGGGAATTAGCCAAGGCTGTTGATACCGACGAAATATTAAAAGCTGTTGCTAAACAACTGAATCAAACATTCGATTGCCGTTGCGCCATCTTACTTAAAGAGAAAGATGTCCTGTTAGAAAAAATGATTGAAAATGGGTTTATTTTTGATGAACGCGAAAAAGCGGTAGCTACATGGGTTTTTCAAAACAGACAAGAAGGAGGCCATCATACCGATACATTACCGGCCGCGGCCGGGATATATTTTCCCTTAGGAACCAGTCAGGGGATTTTTGGTGTTTTGGGAATTAATTTTAATGATCAAAAAGAAAAAATGTCTGTGGATGACAAGAATTTGTTGGAATCGATCGTGACACAGGCATCGCTCGCGCTTGAGCGTGTCCATTTGGTGGAAGAAGCTCGACAGACCCAAATCATGCGTGAAAAAGAAATCATGCAATCAGCTTTATTTGATTCCATTTCACATGATTTAAAAACTCCGCTTGTTTCTATTAAAGGCGCATTGAGTAATATTCTCGACAATCAAAATTTAGATGAGCGATCAAAAAGAAGCCTTTTGGAAACAGCTAATGATGAAACATTACGAATGAATAGTTTGATTAATAATTTACTGGATATGGCGCGCCTTGAAGCTGGCGCGTTTAAGTTATCACTTAAACCGTATGAAGTTCGCGATTTAATCGGCACGGCGGTCAAAGATTTTGAAGAGGCGTTTAAGGAACGGAAGCTCACCATCAAAATCACCAATGACATGCCGCATGTCCCCATGGATTTTGCGTTAATGGTTAAGGTATTAACCAACATTATTGATAATGCCATTAAATACGCGCCGTTTAATCTTCCCGTCGACATTGAGGCTGCCATTGTCCAGGATCGCTTAGAAATTAAAGTGCTGGACCGTGGGCTGGGTATTCCTCCCGAAGATTTAGAACAGATTTTCGATAAATTTTATCGTGTTAAACGTCCAGAGAATTTCGAAGGGACAGGGCTGGGGCTTTCCATCTGTAAACGTATTGTCGAAGCCCATAAAGGAAAAATCTGGGCGGAAAATCGATTGGGCGGCGGATCAATGATTACTATTGGGTTGCCTTTGTCTGGAGAAAAACATGGTTGAAAATTCATCCAATCAGGTGCGTATCCTTATCGTTGATGATGAAAAGGCCATTCGGCGTTTTCTTAAAACATCTTTGACTTCGCAAGGTTATGAAGTCGGCGAAGCCAAAAATGGAAAAGAAGCCATCGCGGAATTAAAATCATTTCGTCCAGACGCGATTGTTTTAGATTTAGGTTTACCGGACATCGATGGTATTGAGGTAACAAAAAGGATAAGAGAAATTACGCAAACGCCGATTGTTATTGTCTCTGTCCGGGAGAAAGAATCAGATAAAATTAATGCTTTAGACGCCGGAGCCGACGATTATCTCACCAAACCATTTAGCGCGCCGGAACTTTTTGCGCGATTAAGGGCTGTGCTCCGACGACTCGCCAGAGTTGAAGACAATCCCATTTTTGAAATGGATCAACTTATGATTGATTTAGGAAAACGTCTGATTAAAGTTTCAGGTGCGGAAGTCCATCTAAGCCCCACAGAATACGATGTGCTTAAAACGTTGGTCCTTAACGCCGGCAAAGTCATCACTCATCAATATATCATTAAACAGGTCTGGGCAAAAAACGTAAAAGACTACGAAGGCGCTGAACATCTTTTACGGGTTACGATTAGTAATTTACGTAATAAAATAGAGCCTGATCCCACCCGTCCTTCCTATATTTTAACCGATTCCGGCGTCGGTTATCGTCTAAAATTCGACTCATAAACTCCAAACTCCTCAAAATCGCCTTTACACTTTCTTGACACAAAAATGATGTTTTTTGACGGGCATTTGATTTGATGTTTTTGTATGGGAGTGTAGTATTGAAATGTAGGCTTTTATTGTAACGGAGAGAATTTATGAGAAATACGAGGACGAGCATTTTGATCCTTTTGATTGTGCTGATGGGGCCAGGACAAAATATGTCCTACGCGGTTGTGCCACCGATGGCAGAAATTAAATCTGAGGATCAAACTATACAACAACGTATTGAACAGATTATCAGTAAGATCGAAGATTTTGAAAAACTAGATACATCTTGCAAAAAATTTTTATCAGAAATAAAAATGGAATTAATAGAGATTCAAGAAGGAGCGGGGAAATGATGGATTTCATTTATTTAGGTATTGCCCTTAGCTGTTCAGCGCTAAGTATATGGTTTATCCAATTTTGTTTCAAGCTTATGGAGGAAAAATTATGACGTTATTGTATTTTATCTCTGGGATCATCACTCTAGGTGTGTTTATTTATCTCGTCGCTGCTCTTATAAAAGGGGAGACATGGTTATGAATCTTACGGCGATCATCTTGTTTTTCATTGTCATTATCGTAATAGCTATGTGGAGGAGTTCAAAATGATGGATATATCTTGGTTACAATTTAGCGTTTATTTAATCGTTCTTATAAGTCTGGTCAAACCTTTAGGACTGTACATGGCGCATATATAC
>JAGOSC010000050.1 GCA_018062515.1 Candidatus Omnitrophota bacterium | reverse complement strand
AAGCCATCCTGTTTAAATTGGCTTATCGAGGCGTAATAATCAAACGGTCCCATGACCTGCCCAGAGGATATTTGAGAACGGATATATCCAAAACTCCCCGCTTCAACACGGGATTGTAACAGCGCGGCTGTATACCCCGTCGGAGAAATGAAATTAATCGCCCCGCCCAGTGTCGTCGCTCCGTAACGCAAGGCATTTCCTCCACGATAAACTTCCGTGTAATCAGTGGCCAACGGTTCAATTTTATAAAAATCACCGCTGCCGTCCGCGTCATTCAAAGGCACTCCATCTTGCAAAAGCTGAATCCCGCGTAAATGAAAAGTGCGTTGTAAACCCGAACCCCGAATGGAAACACGCGCTTCCTGCGCGCCTGTATCCCGTTGTTGAGCATGGACACCCGGTGAATATCCTAATATATCCGTGATCATCGTTGATCGGCCTGTTTTATAATCATCCTGGCCGATTAAATCGACGCCGCCGGGGATCTTCTTGATATTATGAGCGGCTTGCGCTTGCGAAGGAGTAGTCAAAGATTGCTTTTCTTCTTTACCAGTAACGACCACCTCAGAAAGAACTGTTGTTTTATTTTTTATTATTTCTTCTGCGAAAATAAATATGGGGCTGCTTAAAAGCATAAATCCCAAAGCAAATATAAATAGTCTACCTCTCATGAATCCTCCTAAATTGAATTTAAAATATCGATAATCTGACGGAAAAAGCCATAACAAAATACAGCACTCCCGTCATCGGATTAATTGGGATGATAAAACGATTGTATTTGGAGGTTAGACTTTTGGTACGTGGTCAATCAATGAAAGGGCATAAAAATCATAAAGAAAGGAATAATGAAAATTAGAAGCTGACAAATCAACGAGCGTTTCAGCGCGGTCATTGAAAATAATCGCGTCATTATGGGCTGCTCCGCCGAATTTGGCGAGAGGTTTGCTACGGCACGCGTCCTGAAGGACATATTTTGTATATTTTTCCGTCTCATCCGATGATCCCGCGCACAAACATCCGCTGGGTGCGCTATGATCCACCTTAGACTGCATGGTGTAAAATTCACGGACAATACCAAGAGGCAGAATCCAAATAAAAAATAGGATTGTAACTACAAATGAAACAAAACGTTGCATAAAGATATATTACAGAACATTTATTAAACTTCAATCTAAATCCTAACTCTTATAATGCCGTAATTATTTTTCTTCCAACAGCTAGTATAAAGAGAATCAAACCAAACACACAAACAACACTGGCTCCCGTCGGAAAATCGAGATAATATGAGGCGGCCATTCCTAAGGCGCTGGCGAGAAAGCCGATGAACCACCCTAAACTCAACCTCGCCTTCTGTGTATGAGCAAAAAGCATAGCGCACACCGCCGGGACCACCAGAAATGAAAACACTAAAAGAACACCGGCGATTTTCACTGAGCTTGTAACCACTAAACCAAAGGAGGCATAAAAAATAAAGTCCCAAAAGCGAACATTTAAACCATTTTTAAATGCTTCATCAGGATTTTCGGAAATCATAAAAAACTTCTTCCGAAAAATAAAGTGAATCATTCCTACGGAGGATGAAATGAGAATGATCCCAATAACCTCGGGCATGGTCACAAGCAAAATATTCCCAACTAAGGCTTGTTTAATATGCTCATCGCCTTCGCCGGAACGGCTAAGCACAATAATTAATAAAGCAGCTGAAACGGCATAGGTAATCCCAATAATAGCCTCTTGCGGAACCCGTTGTTGTTTAAAACGTGTCAGCGAGAAAATCGCTGCACCACCAATCGTAAAAAACAACGATAACCAGTAAGATATTGTACTATCCATTTCATGCCCCAAAATGAGAGCAACACTGGCACCCAATATTGCAATTTGAGCCAGCGCCAGGTCAACAAAAATGACCTGGCGTTCGATTACGTGAAAACCCAAATAGGCATATATACCTGCCAGAATTAAACAAGCCATAAATGGCAACGCCATGACGTGGAAAAATTCATTCATTGCAAAGCCTCACTGATTTGTTTAAGGTTAAAATCAAAAAAACTGAAAATATCATCTGTGTCGGGAACTTCGCCCGGCTCTTGCGAAATGGTAACGACTTTTGCGCCGACTCGATTCGCTAATTTCTCAGCCACTGACTTTGAGTAATACGTCGGAAGTACAATGGCTTTAATTTGATGAGCCTTTACATAATCTTCGAGAAATTGAAGATGTTTGGGTGTTGGAGGAATACCTGGTTTTGACTCAATATACTGTTCCGTTTTAAGCTCCAGAAAGTCTGCAAAATATTTAATATCGTCGTGATAGGAAATAATCTCTTGTGCTTTACAATGGGAGCAAAGATTCTTCCATTCGCTTATCTTTGTCTCTAAACGAGATAAAAACGATACTTTATTTGCTTCATAATAATCGGCATTTGCAGGGTCAATGGCTTTTAATTTTGTAGTGATTTCTTCGGCCATACTCTTGGCATTTTCTGGATTCATTTGAAAATGAGGATTACCAAAGAGATGAATATCTCCCTCCGCCCGAGTGACTTGATGTTCAGGCACATCTAATATATGTACGCCCTTGGAGAGGTCTACATTTCGTTTACCATTTCGAAATAGTTCAGGCTTACCAGCGGCCTCTAGCAATGGGTCAGACCAAGCCTCTAAATCCATTCCAGCATTAACATACAAGTCGGCTTTCGCGACTTTTCTCACATCACTCGGTTTAGGCTGAACGAAGTGAAGATTAAATTTCGGCGAGGCTACGGCCGTGACATTGACTTTATCTCCACCAATTTGTTTAACCAAATCAGCAAATATCGTTTGTGTAGCCACAATATTTAAGGGTTCATTCGCCCAAGAGCTCTGTGTTAAAAAAAGAAACAACCCGATCCATAATATTTTTTTCATTAAACCTCTCCCTATTTTATTGTAATTTGTGTTTATGCTCACCGATGGAAAATGTGCCTTGTAGATAAGCCGTATTATTGTCTTTTCCTGTTATGGTGTCTGTATGCGTAAACTGTAATCGCCATCGGGCAAATTCACTTTGGTAAAACGTTAAATAGCCCGTCAGACCTCGGTCTTCTTTTTCAGAATTGATGGAACGGTCATTATCGACGGGCTGGACATAGTCATAACGAAAACCTGTCGACCATAATGGATGCAAACGAAGATCGGCCAACCCATAGGCGCCCCACAGATTACCGTCGAAATCTTCGGTTTCTTTACGGCTTAAATTAAAAACTTCACCCTGTAATTTTACATTTTGATTGGCATTAAAATTATGGGTCAGCGTCGCATCAGCGCCAAGGACTTGAACTTCAAAACTTGAATCTTCATCACGCGATCCAATCATGTGAGAAAAACCCAACTCCATACCAGTAGAATCCGTCACATCCAAATAATTTTTTAAATGGTTATATATTGTTGGACGACGGCGAGTATCACCGAAGACTGTTCCGTCTTCTCCATTACCGCCTTCGAGGACACCAACGGTGAATTGTTGTGTAACAGGAATAGGAAAATCAAGCGTCTTTGAAAAATCAATACCGCTTTTATTTAATCCTTCCACGCCAAAATATTGTTGAATGACTAAAGGCTCATCGACGGTATCTAAACTATCACGGTGAACACCGAGAACTTTACCTACTTTAGGTTTAAATTTACCTAAACGCGCGGTGGTATCAAAAGGCATGGCAAAACGAGTCAGATACGCCTCTTCTAATGATGGATCTTCTGTGTCGGAAAATGAAATGGTAGCATCTAAACGAGAATATGGATCAACATTACTGCCTAAGACAAGTTCTAATTCCCGTAAACTGACGCGGTCTGCGCCTTCTTCATCATCTTTTGCACTGTCTAAAGTACCGACGACGTCCGCGACCACGCCGATTTCTGGAATCCATTTTGTTAACGTTGATTGTGTGGAAGGCATTGCAGGCGTGGGAGTATTTTTTTGAGTCAATTGATTTTCTAAACCATTAATTCGTTCTTCATACGATTGCTTAATGGCATTTTGTTCCGCCATTTGTTGATTTTGCGCAGAAACCTTCTCTTCCAAAACAGCCATCTTCTTTTGCATCACTTCAAACTGAGCTTTCATCTCTTTAATCTCTGTTTCCAATGAGCTATCAGCTTTTGCAGAAGTCGTCCAAAGGCATAAAAGACAGACTACACCCCAAATAATAGTATTCTTGTTCATAATAACCCCTTTATAAATTCGTTTAGAAAATTAATTTAGACTGAATTTATTAAAGGGATACTGGTGGGGCCCGAAGGCTAGGAAGGTTAAAATGTGACGACGGAATGATGATTTGGTATAGAACAATTGAAAAAGAAATAACTTTGGTGAATAAAACGGCGAGAAGTGTAACGAATAGAATTAATAATTGTGCTTGTAGCTGCGAAATAAAACACTTGTCATGCGAAGGTTGGGTTTGGTGATGATGGATTTTGCTGTGAAGAAATTCGCCACCGATAGAGATGGCAACAAAACTAAAAATAGCTAACAGGGCTAAAATCAAAGAAAATTTCTTCATATCTTTAAACATAGGTTTATTCTAAGAACCATATCCGAAATTGTCAATCGTTAAATAAAAAAACTCCGTTGTCGACGGAGTTTTAAGTTTTCTATTGAAATGTATGAAGTTAAAAAATAGGCTAGGATGGTTTACCAAACAGCTAATCTCTTTTGTCCCATCAGTGTCTTAAATTTCCTTTCGTTCAAAATTTATTTGACATTTTTCAGACGCGACACAATTAAGCGTGGTTTTCTCTTTGAGTGTTTTAAGCAGTTGATCCACTTTTTTTCTAATCTTTTCTATAGTCTTTTTCTTCATTTTATTTCCGAGTTTATTTGGAATATTTTTTCTGGTTTTTTCAAGTCAAAGTTATTAATTTCCGATAGTAATTTTTTCTTGTTTGTTAGCGAGATAGAGATGATAACCGCAGGCATTAGCAATGCTGACAAAATTTAATAGCTTCATTTGCCATTTTTCGCAATTTTTTATCCTGTATTTTTGTGATACGAAACTTACTCCAGGCGTAACATTCGCACCTTAAAAATACAGCCTGAAATTAACCGCCATTATTTAACGCCTCCCATCTTCTTATTAATCCGCTTAAGCGCAGAATCGAGATTGAAATTTTTCTGCTCATCCGGAGTTAAAACATCAAACAGCTCTTTTTCTATGCGTGAGCTCATGTCTTTAATTTCATCATCTGAGCGGCCAAGGTTCACGCGGTATTTTGATAAATCATCTCTCCCGTTGTCCTCAGCCACTTTTTTCATAAAGAGATCCATAATGCCCTTGTTGGCAATATCAAAATTATTGCGAAGAATAAAATCCAAATCATAAAAATCACGCGGGGCAATGGTTTTCCTTAAAGCAGCGGCCCTTAATTTCTCGCTTACAATTTCATCAAGCGATAAACAATTGACTTTGCCTCCGTCAAACAAAGGCTCTTGGGTAAATGGGTGTAGAAATTTATGCTGCACCGGTTTATTTACAGCTGGACAAATTGGATTAAACCTTAAACCTATCTCAAATTTGATAAGCTGGTCTGCAGGTTGAATAACCGATTTGTAGGTAAGATAATACACATACTGTTTTGATTCATTGCGCCCTGCGTTTTCCTCGCCATCAAGACGTAAACCAAATCTTTTAACAAAATTCGCAATATTGTCCTTAACAGGCTGTATGGATTTTCTTCGATTTGCACGCGATGTTTCATATTCTGGCAGGCGCATGCTAAAATCCAAATCTTCGCTCAAGCGATAATACGAATAATAGATTTTATTAAGGCACGTCCCACCCTTAAATATAAGATCCTCTGAAAGCTCGTTGATCCTTGATAAAATCAACGTTAAGTAATAGTCCTTCTCGAGCAGTGACGCACGAAAGCCGGTACGATTAACTGCCATATTGATCACATCACTAAATTGAGCCCTATCCTTATGAATCATTGATGATGACTCTCCATTTTTTGTTTAATTTACCTTTAAATGATCCAGTAAAAGATCCAGTCGATGTGTTTTTAATGCTCTTGATTAAGGGGCCAAGTTTATCATCCAAATAACCCTGGCTTTCAAGGAATATGCCGATCATTTTACGTGTTGTCACATTTGGAAATTTCGCCGCAAAGCGGATAAATTTCGTCATATCACAACGGCTTTTTTTTAACTCACTACCAAGGATTTCAAGAGCAGAAACAATGCCACCTACTGGTTTATTAAAATAAATCAAATCTACCAATGTCCGTTCTAAAGAACTAATGATTACCTGCTTCCCCTCAATATTAATTGTTTCAAAACCGTACATCCTGTTTTCTGGAACTCTTAAGAAATTAAATATTACCCCACAGATCTCTTTTCTGCGCTGTAAGGACGTATTTAATACATACACCGTCTGAAAGATTTGTTCGGTTAAGCTGTAATAGCTATACATCGTTGAATAACCGACATAATAATTGCCCTGTGGGAAAAATTGAGGCGGTATTAGCATCTCGTTGATGCCAGCTCCCTGATCACCATATTGAAGAGGAGAAAAAACATATACTCCTCTTTTGATAGGAGAAAAAATCCTCTTTTTCTTCAGACGATAAACTATTTTGTTGCGCTCAATATCATTAAATTTAAAAAAGGCATCCAAATCTTCTTTGGTTATTATGCGCTTTTTCTCATATGAAAGGCGCGAAATGACCTCGATTTCCTTCTCGCCGAGCCTTGTTCTTTTATTATTGTTCATAATGCCCCCTCAGGGAACTATCGTAAATTTATTTATAGCTAAAGAATATCATTTTTCTTTTAATAGTCAACAATAATCTACTATTACGGTTCGCTTGACACCGCTATTTTTAATTTCACATTTATCCCTCCAGAGGGATTTATCGTAAATTAGAGATAATGACAACAGCAAGTAATATTCACTTTTTAGTGAACATTAGGGTCGGAGTGAACATTAAAAATCGGAAGATTATTAAAAGCGGGGAATCTGGACTTATTTCAAGTACAACTTCAAAAAAATACTGTTTTGGAAACAGCCCGCGACGAGTGAGAATCAGCCAATAACCGCCTCCGCCATCTCCTGCATCATGCGTTTATATTGTGGCCAGACGGCCAGCCCGTAGATTTCAACAAAAACTTTTTTATTCATTGTATTAATCATTTAAGATCTGTCCTTAAAATTTATTTGACATTTTTTTGTCGCAACACAATTAAGCGTGGATTTAATCTTGAGTACTTTTATCATCACTTCTAGTTTATGTTTGAGGTTTTGTGACTTGTTTTTCTTCATACATAATTTATTGAATAGTTTTGGATTATCAAATTATTGGGTTGGACGCAATGACATGGATGTAATCTCTGAAAAGCGCTTTTCCTGTTTTGAGGTCGCCTTCAAGCATGCATTCGATACTTTCACGAAACATCCCTTCGCGAAATGCAGAGTCGCTCATAGCGCGTGCTTGTACAGTTTCTTTAAAGTTTCGTGTAATCGCCATATTAAGATTCCTTTTTGCGTCTTTTATTCTCATCACACATTTTTAATAAATTTGTCTATACATTACTATTGTCATTCCGCCGAGTTATATACGTGTTAATTTTATTGGTGACATTCAACTAGATTTGGAATTATGTATCCCCCGCCAAAGATTTCAGGACTTTAGCAAAATCAATTTTATCCATTTTCCCTTCAGCGATATTCAGCATGCCATCCAACAGTTTTTGTTTTGGGTCGTTGATGCTGATTCCATTCATTTCAAGAAAAACCAGGGCGGACGTAAGACCTGTTCTTTTATTGCCATCAACGAACGGATGATTTTTCGCTATGTGAAATGCGTAAGCGGACGCTTGCATATAAACATCTTTATGAAGATATTCATTTTGGAAGGTCATTTGAGGTTGGGATATGGCGGATTGCAATAATCCCAAATCACGCACTCCAGCATCGCGCCATAAAGTTCAATCTGATTTTTATGGATTTCTAATATTTCAGCCAGTGTTAGGAATAAAGGCTCCTTCATAGCTTTATTCGGCAAGCTTCTTTAGTGTTTTGGCGTGCTTTTTATTGGTTTTATTAAGTGCCGAACGAAAAGCCTTTTCTCTGGCTTTGCTTCGGACAGGAGAAATTATAATATTCATCCCGTCTGTTGAGACTTCCAAAGGGGTTTTGACATCAATATTTAACAGTTGCAAAATAGCCTTTTCGATGACTAATGCCTGACTGTTCCCGTGGGCTGTGAGTGTTTTAATCATGCGCATGCCTCCTTTATGTTAATACATTGTAGTAACAATATAGCACTTAAATTTGGATTGTCAAGTCTATGACTAGCATGCATCTGGCAGGCGTCCGATTGATCGTTTCTATATCGAGCGTTTTGTAAAAGTTTTGGAAATTTATATTTTTTATGTATGGTGGGATTTATGGAATTATTTATAATTGATTGTTATACAACGCTTTAGCAATTTTTGCCATTGCTACCCGATAACGTGTCCATCGGTCACCCATATGTTTCAATAAAAACCTTTGGTTTTTCTTGAAACATAAACATGGGTGCCCCCACGTTTAGATTTGATTGGGGTAAAGCATTGTTATTTTTATCGACCATTTGTTCCAGATTGTGCGTAGATTTTTATAAGCGTTTCTTTTCTGTCTCGCGTGTATTTTTTAATACGCTGTTCAGCGGCTAAAGCATTTTTATAATATGAGTATTCTTTCAGAAAAACTAGCTTTAAAGGTTGACGTCCCCTGAGATACTTAGCTCCGGTACCCTTTTCATGTAACTCTAATCGTTTATTAATGTCCTTTGTATATCCCGTGTAATAAGTGCCGTTCTTATCCTGAATGATATATACAAAAAATTTAGCATGTCGATTCATTATTACCCCAATCAAATCTGTGGGGGCCGTAGGTCTCGATGAAAATTTTATGCTTATTTTGCAATGAGTTAATCATTATATAAATGAATATAGGGGTTAATTTGACAAATATGTTAAAAAGGAATTATACAATCATTGGGTAGATAAAGCAAGAATGGGTTCTATTTAGGGCTACTGTTGCGAAAAATTAATAAGGGTGCCCCCTACTTTTTATTATATTCTATGCTACTCTATGCTATATCCTATTGTGAACTTGTTCCAAAAATTCTCCATATAGTTATCCCAAAAACCGATTTATTTTAAATGTGTGCGGATTTTAGACGAAAAGTCTGGATCATTATCGGCAGCGATGGCCCGGTCGTTGATCTTGGCGCTACGACGAAGCTCTTCGAACGACGAGCTGTTTTATTTCTTCGTATAAACCAATTCCATAGCCTTATACTCTTTTCCACTTTCATCCTTAAAGAAAGCCTGGTAGGTATGCTGCGTGTTGGAATTCATGATCCATTCGGAACGCATCCATTCATCTTTATTACCAGTCATGGGACAGGAAAACTTCCCTTCAATGGTCAGTGTTTTGGTCGCGGGATCGTATGTGCCACCACCCATATGCATCATAGACGTGGACATATTATTGAGAGACGTCAGCTGATATTCACCGCGAAAGTTATCATAGCCTAGAAAATCGACGCCTTCCATACTGTGCCCATCCATTTCAAAGTTAAATTTCATGGCCAGGAAACGGCCGTCATATTTCCAAGTGTGGTCACTCGTCCCTTTAGATTCTTGCGGTTGGTCACCGGGTTTCATCCACATGCGGGAGGTGATGTCCCATAAACCCACCATAGGTTCAAAGATTTTGTGCGCCTCACCAGGCATGCTGTACTTCATACCCTCCATCATCGCTTCGTCCATGGCGCTCGTCGCGGTCGGCGTTGTTTCTTCGGCTTCAACGCATCGAATCGTTCCTAAAGTTAATAAAATAGTTAAAACCATGATCCATTTACATAGTCGCTGAGTTCTCATCATTTTCTCCTTTTAAATTTAGGACAGACTTCAATTTTTATTTTTTTCCTTCAACAACCGCTTTTAGATTTGACAATCCCTTTTCGTATTGATCGCCGATCATTTTATCGCAATCCATAAATAAACCTACGGCTTTGGCCATAAAATTATTCTTCCCAGACATGCTCCAGGTGACATTCGTTTGGTTGCCCTGAGGCACAAACTGAAAATCAACATTACTTGTCCCCGGGAAAGGCTTGATGAAATCGAGGCGTATTTTGATGGCTTCATTCGGACGGCTTTCCGTAATCGTCATGCTTCCTTCGCCGACATTTTGATTGCCCACCCAATGAAAAGATGAACCAACTCCCGACGCTGGTCCGTTAAAAGTGTTTTTGGCATTAGGATCGAGTTCTAACCAAGGTGACCACGCTTCCCAATTGTGAAAATCATTAACTTGATTAAAAATATTTTCTGCAGATGCCGAGATTGTGGTCGAGCGGGTTACTTTGAATTCCGATAGTCTTGAGGAGATGAAGATAATTAATACGATTAAAACTAAGGCGAGAATTAAAAAAATCTTTTTTAACATAATACTCCTTGAATTAATTACTTTAAAGTAAATGGTACGTTAACTACGAGCATTTTCTTCCATTTGGAATAAGATTTTTTGTCAAATGCGTGTTTTAAATTGAATTGAACAAATTTTAAATAATCATCCATAGAAAGTATTTTGGCTTCGGAAAGTGGCGATTTAAACACAGGTAAATTGAGCTTTTTCATTTTGTGATCTCCAGTAATTGGCTATATATTTCTTTGGTGCCGTACTTTAAACACAATTCTTTAAATTTACCACTTTTAATGTCGACCTCGTTGATCCGTATGAGACTGACAATATCTGGAAAATCTTTACCGAAACGTATTTTTGGGTTGTATTTAATCGAATGTAGTTTAAGGGCAATCAGGTGATAGAGTGACGGGACGATAAACTTTTGACCCGCGATTTTAAGTTGTTCCCCTTCCTTCAAGATTTTACCAAGCGTTTCAGGATCAACAAACATAAAATCCACGTCCATAAGCGACACGTGACTGCTTTTAAGCTGCATAAAATTGTCCTGGCTTAATCCTTTTTTATATCCTGCTTTTTCAAGAAATTTCAATATTTTATCGAAATCTTCTTTTGTAATTAGAAAATCAACATCTGCTGTCTGCCGGGTGACTTTATGATAATTAACGGCGAATCCTCCGATAAGAATGCACGGTACGCCTTCTCTTTGTGTTAAATCAGAAATTAAATGAAAAACTGAACGTTCATTCATGAAATTATCATCCGTGGGGTTCAAATATATTGGAAAGCGATTATACAATTAATAACAATATAAATCAAGAAAGGCTTGGACTTGACAGATGTTTTTAAAAATTTTCTTTATTTTGTTTGTAAGATTATTGTTTAGCTTTAAAATGTATTTAAATTTAATTCATATGCCTTCCAAAATACAAGAAAAATCACAGTACAAATCTTCCGAAGCGCTTAAATCATTGCCCAAGGAATTTATCAGCTATGCGGGCATTGGCGCGTGTCAGATCAAGCTGCCTTCGCAATTATCGTTAAGCAATTCTTTAAATGAAATTCTCGTTTTCGCCCGTTCTGTGAATGCCACCGATGTCCATCTTTCTCCGGGGACGCCGATTGTTTTTCGCAAATACACTGAACTTTCCCCTCAAACAGAAGAACTATTAACGGATAAACGGATCGAAGAGATCGTATCTGAAGGCTTTCCTAAAGAAACCGTGGGTCAATTTGTAGAGAGCGGCGATCTTGAGTTTGTCCATGTGATCGAGGGCGCTGGGCGTTTTCGTGTGACTTTGATGAAACAGCGTTACGGTGTGGACATTACTGTGCGCGTTATTCCTCTTTCCATTTCTTCCTTTGAATCGCTGGGGCTTCCTGCCTCCTGTAAACATTTGACTAAATGGAGCCAAGGATTAGTCTTAGTCACCGGGCCGGCGGGATGCGGAAAATCAGCGACATTGTCGACGCTGATTGATTTAGTCAATGAAGAACGTTACGACCACATCATCACGATCGAACAGCCGATTGAAATGATTTACACGTCGAAAAAATGCCAAATTACTCAACGGGAAATCCACTCTCACACCCTTTCCCAAGCGAACGCGCTACGAGCTGCTTTACGCGAGGATCCGGATATCATTGTCATCAATGAACTCCGCGATTTGGAAAGTGTTCAGTTGGCGGTGACGGCGGCCGAAACAGGACATCTGGTTTTTGGGACAATGAATACAACGGACGCGGCCCAAACAATCGCCAATTTAATTGACTCTTTCCCGGCCGATGATCAAGGGACTATCGCGAATATGATTTCTGAATCTTTGCGCGGAATTATTTGTCAGCAGCTCATCCCTACAGCGAATAAAACAGGTGTTGTTCCAGCTTATGAAGTGTTAATGGTCAATAGTGCCGTATCCAGCATGATCCGGGAACGAAAAATTACACAAATTACCAACACTATCTCGATGGGAAAAAGTTTCGGCATGGTTTTATTCGACAATTCTTTGCAGGATTTATTATCAAAAGGAATGATTAGTGTGGAGGAAGCCCGAAAACGGGCCATCAATCCGCAAACTTTTCAATAATCTTTTAAATATGGCGACGATCGATCAATTATTCAAACAAATGATAGAACTCAAAGGTTCGGACCTGCACTTAAAACAAGGCCAGCGGCCGAAGGTGCGCGTGAATGGACATATTAAAGATTTAGTTGAGCATATCTCCCTGGATGCGGGTGCATTAGGAAAACTAATGCAGGAGATTACTGATCCTCCCGACTGGCAGTCTTTTGAAGTGCGGGGTGATTTGGATTTTGCCTATGCGTTGGGCGAAACAGCGCGATTTCGGGCTAATTACTTCCGTCATTGTCATGGCTTGGGCGCTATTTTTCGTTTAATTCCGTCTAAGATCCTCACTATCGAAGAATTGGGAATGCCGGATATTTTAAAAACCCTTGGCGACTTTAATTCAGGACTGGTTCTCGTGACCGGCCCGACGGGAAGTGGAAAATCTACTACTTTGGCGGCGATTATTGACCATATCAATTCCAACAAAAGTAAAAAAATCGTGACGATTGAAGAACCGGTTGAGTTCATTCATAAAAACAAAAAAAGTCTAATCACTCACCGTGAAGTTGGCCTGGATACTGCTTCTTTCACCAGCGGCCTTAAGGGAGCGTTTAAAAGTGACGCGAATGTTATTTTGGTTGGTGAAATGCGGGACAAAGAAACCATTGAACTTGCCTTAACAGCGGCACAAATGGGAATTCTTGTTTTTGGCACACTGCATACCAATTCTGCGGCCAAGACAATTGACCGTATCGTCGATGTTTTTCCGGCCAATAAAAAGAATCAAATCCGTTCTGTTTTAGCGAACTCTTTGCGGGCGATCGTGGCGCAGCAACTTTTACGAAGTGTCGACGGAGATCGTCGATATGCGGCAAATGAAATACTGCTGCGCAGCCCTGGGCTCGGAGCCATTATCCGTTCAGGTGAAAGCATAAAGCTTGTTTCAGAGATTCAAATGGGACGGCAAGCCGGTATGATTTTAATGGATGACTGCTTGCAGAAACTCATCATGGATGGGAAAATTACCAAGACTGAAGCCTACCTTAAAGCCATCGACAAGAGTAAGTTTCAATAGAAATTAGCGGGATAAAGCAAGATTGGATCATTCTGAGTATAATTTTCTTTCTTAATATACGTAGCTGGAAACTATATCTTATTTTATTACGGCTAAACAAAAATGTTCGATTATTTCGTTTATCACCGATGGCTTCCAAACTCGTCCAATATCAGCTTCAGCACCAATTCTTCCAGAATAAACACCTAAAAATTTATTTTGAGTTTTACCTCCCAAGACATAAGCACCGTTCATTCTTTTATAACCACCATTTAATCTAAGTATTACGGGTGCCCCTGACATCCCTTCTTTTGTAGTTGCATCAATTAAAAACATTGGCGTACCATTATAATTTAAATTTGGTTCAGAAGAAATGTGTCCAGTTTTCCATATTGGGTAATTACCCCCCGCACAAAATCCTAACGGAAAACCAAGAATGCAAACTCGCATTGAAATTTCAAGAATAATATCAATATCTTGTAATTTTAAATCAAATGGATATATTTTTATTTCTTTATCAATATTCTTGAGGGGTAATAGGATAACATCCATTTTCTTTCCCTGAGGATGCTCAATCCATCTGGGGTTACCATTTTCGTCAAACAAATTTTCAGTTTTAGCGACCCACTCATAAAAATTACTACTTGAATGATAACAAATTTGTATTTCTTTTGGTATAAATCCAATAAGTTTGTTTGTCATTGGATTTTCTCCCGTAACAACATGCCAATTCGTTACAAGATAATACGATATTCCTAATTGGATAATGAAACCAGTCGCGTTGGAAGTTCTGCCTTCCTCATTTTTTGGATGTATTAACAAACATGTATTAGATAGTGGGTCAATTTCCATATTTTATTTATAATTGCTTTTTACATTTAATATTAACACTATTTTTATTCGAGGAGAGCTGTCGGCTTCTTTTTCTATTTCATTTTTTTTAAACTCCCATAGTACCCGTTTTAACTTTTCCCGCTCGTTTGTATTTGGTGAAAATAACTCCACTCGGAGTAATAGCACTCTCGAATAATGTAAATGCTGCCGGGATCGCTCCGCCGTTAAATAACTTCTTTCCTTTACCGAGAATCAAAGGATGAATTTTGAGCCAAAGCTCGTCGACTAAATCATTTTTAAGGAGCAGCTGAACTAGCTGACTACTTCCCCATACTTTAATATCAGAACCTTTTGATTTCTTGAGCTTTTTGATATCTGCCACGCTTTTAAGAAAAATGGAGTTTTGCCAATCTGATTTTTTTCTTGTTTTGGACAAAACATATTTTGTAACATCATTGATGCCTGGCCAAAAGTCTGCATGTTCAGGCCAGTAGTTCTCCCAAATTTCAAATGTTTTTCTGCCCAAAAGAAGATCGGCAGGTTTCATCTCTTTTTGCATGAGTTTACCAGAAACCTCGTCGGAATAAGGCGCTGACCAACCGCCATATTTAAAACCGCCGGATGTATCTTCCTTCGGTCCGCCAGGCGCTTGGATTACTCCATCCAATGTAATGAATTCTAAAACAATTATTTTTCTCATTCCTTGAATCCTATTATTCCGCAGCTTCCGAAATAGCATGCATATCTGCCACTCGCCCGTAAGATTCGACTTTCCCGTCGACAATTCTTACATAGTAAGGAGTATATTTCCCACCTAATTCTTCAGTACTGGTTTCTGAAAATTTATAATTCAATAATTCAACACCCGGTTCCGCGCTGGTGCTCACGGGTTTTCCCAAAATCTTAACCACTTCATCCCTCGTCATATCGAGAGTAATATTATTCATTTTATAAGATGTGGCACATCCGCTAAGAACGAAAACTATTAAGATTAAGAATAAATTTTTCATTTTGATCATGGCATCTCCTATTAAAATACTATTTATAAACCGCTTTATTAACACCCTCAGCCACATCTTTTAGAGCATTCTTTCCGGCAGTAAAGGCATCAGTAACCGTGTTTTCGGTTTTTTCCTGAGTTTGTTGTTGTTCTTGTTTTGTGCATTGAGCTGATGTCAGAACAGCCATGCAAAGCGTGATCATTACGATTATTTTTTTCATGGAAGTCCTTAACTTAATTCCCGCTATAGCGCGACATGCCGCCGAAACGATTATCACAATCTGTACGGACTTCGTTTATATATTTTATATTCACCTTTTGTATTTCTTGTTGATCTTCGTCCGTCAGCCAGCCCATATAACGCTGAGGATATTCCGGGTCCGGATCGACAACTTTATCGGTTTCAACCGCCGCTTTGAGCGAAGCGATATCCTCTTCTAAAAGGATACGTTCGTCGTCGGAAAGTTCAGCGTCATTGTCCAATCGTCCTTGAAGATTCGCCGCGACCAAACGGTAAAAATAACCTTTACTCTGATGTGTGCAATTAATAATATCATCCATACCATTTTGGCACGTCGCGGAGTTAGGCCCCGCGCATGTCACTTGAGAACCCCATTCACCTTTAATTGGATTCGTTGTTTCGGTTAATGCGAATTTATTTGAAGGTTCAGGAGTCGCCGAATTTGCCACCTTTTTATTTTTCGCAGTTGGCTTAGGAAGTGAAGAAGCCATGCCGTCCACCTGTTGTTTAGACCGTTTGACTTTATCGACTTGCTGCGACGATTGATTAATTTTGTTCGTTGTTTTGTCAATCACGTCCATCCAGCCCGCTTGAGCCGGCACCGATATCAACACGATGACAACCATTGCCAATAAATTTTTGAAAAATGAATTCATATTTTTCTCCTTAGTCTTTGATCTTTTATAATCCAGAAGGGCGATCGTTGCATTCCTTTATAATTTTATTATTAAAATCCGCGTGTTGTTTATTGATCGCGGCCCGTTCAGAGTTGGACACATAATCATACCAGCGGTAAGGATTATCCGGATCTGGTGGTTCCGGACTATCTTGGCCATTAGCTTCGGCCGCGCGCCAAGCTGTTATGTCTTCTTCCCATTCCTTACGCTTTTGATCTGAAACACCCTTAGTATTGTTCAATTTACTTTCTAAAGCGTCAGCTGTAACTTTTGCTAAGTGGCCTTTGATTTGATCAAAACAGCCATTGTCTCGACGTAAAGCCAAAAGATTGGTTGATCCGCCTCGTCCTTTATTGAGATCAGCGTACTGTTTCTTTGGAGTGGGTTTGGCCTTTTTATTGGCCGGTGATTTGGATTTGTCGACGAGGCCTCCGCTTTTAGGTTCTCTGCCCATTCTCGGGCTTTCTTGAGTCTGGCAACTAGCCATAAGTTCTTGGCTTTGTTTAGAATATTCATTGTTCAGCGTCATTTGGTCATCCATGGTTAAGCGAGTCATTGCTCGAGACGGATTCGCCGGATCAACGGCTTTCGGCATCATAGCACCTGTTTCCGGTAATTCGCGGATGGAAGCAATATCCGCTTCCCAATCAGCCCGTTCTTTATCGGTCAGCGTCAAGGAATTCATTTTCTTTTCCATAATATCGGCCATAATTTTAAAACGAAGCGTGGTAACACCTTTTAAACAGTTCATGGGATCATTTGCATTCTTTCTGGACTCACGGAGTTGAGCCACCGCTTGTTCGCACGTGAGCGTTTCCTGGTCTTGCATCATTTCGGTACGTTTACCGATTCCCATATGATCAGCGCCCATACATTTGTTATATATTTTTTTATAAAAACTACCATAATCGGCATTAATACACACCTGGTCTTCTTCAGAAATATCCTGAAGGTGGCGTTGGGAATTTACCTTTCCAGCGATCGTCGGGTTATCCGAT
Organism: Candidatus Omnitrophota bacterium; assembly: GCA_018062515.1. GTDB lineage: Bacteria > Omnitrophota > Gorgyraeia > Zapsychrales > Zapsychraceae > JAGOSC01. The sequence continues at coordinate 278 of JAGOSC010000050.1, read as the reverse complement.
TTATTTTTTTCAGCTTCTCTCGCGCCGGCCAAATCTTCTTCTAAATTCTTTCGCTGTTTATCATTTAATTTTTCTGTTTTTAATTTCTTCTCAATCAAATCGGCGGTGAGTTTCATGCGATACCCTTGTAAAGGGTCCATGCAATTGTCAACTAATTCCATATAATCCATACATGTCGCACTGCGTTTGCCTTCACAACTTCCGGTTTTATCATAATCTTCCAAATGCAGAGGTTTATCCGGATCTTCACCAGCCGGAGGTGTTTTATTGCTTTGAGG
>JAGOSC010000105.1 GCA_018062515.1 Candidatus Omnitrophota bacterium | reverse complement strand
GTTTACCTGGCCAAAACCAAAATATAGAGATGCAAAGTCTGCATATGTGTGGCCAACAATTGTTCAGAACGGCACTCCTCCCCGTAAACCTTCACATATCCCGGAGGAACTTACTGTGCATTATTGGTTCAATTCAAACAATTCGCCTCTATTAGTGAGGAATGGAAAAGATATTTTTAAAGTTTATTCTGATAAATTTCAAACAATAAAAGAGGGTGATACAAAGAGAAAATCATTTAAACGATTACATAGATACAGATTTAGTCCAACAGTTTGTTATGGTCATAATGAAGTTCATTTGCATCCTTGGGAGCCGCGTAGGCTTAGTGTTAGGGAAGCCATGAGAATACAAGGAGTGCCGGATGAATATATTTTGCCAGAAGAAAATTCTTCTCTCACCGCAAAATTTGCACTTGTTTCTAATGGAGTTCCTGTGCCATTGGCAAGAGAAGTAGGAAATAGTTTAATGGCGATTCTTAAGAAAGGTATGGTTGATGGCAATACATAACTCTTCATATGATGCAGCAAATACCGCAGTAAGAGCATTCTTAACTAAAGTGGGAGCAAGTTATTGGGGGAAAACTTTTAACACAGGGGTGGGGAATGGAAAATCAGTGTGGCTTACAATTAAGAATGAGTTATTTAATGGAATGTGTTGTTATTGCGGTTTTAAAAGTGATAAGCTCCAAATCGAGCATTTGATAATGTTCAATAGAATAGAATACGGTTTACACCATCCAGGCAATGTCGTGCCAGTCTGTTATTCCTGTAATAAGAGAGGCAAGAACTCTAATGGCGAACATTTAAATTGGGAAAATCATTTGAGAAAGATTTGTGAAGAACAGGGGCGTCCGGAAACTTTTGAGGAGAAGAAGACTAAAATATTCTTACATATAACAAATGGAAAATTTGCCTATCCACAATTGTCTGATAATGAAAAGCATGCTATACGGGTAATAGCTGAAACCCTATATAACAACGTGAAAATAGAGTCAGATAATTCCTTGGTTTTATACGGGAAGATAACACATGCTTTTGTTGGTAAAAATTCTGATATTTAGTTGTATCTATTTTTTTGTTTTTTTCCAAAAATAGTTCAAAAAATTGATTTCGCAGATAAGTTAAGACCATCTTTTTTGTAAACAGAATGTAGAAATAAAGCCAATTAATTTGATAGATAATCAAATATTACTATTGACAACCAAATTTAATGTGTTATATTTTTGTTATAGTTTGATGATAAATCAAATTGATTCACTTAAAGATCCCTCTCTTTAAGTTCTTAATTTCCCTTCCGATTTTGGTTTATCTTCCACCGAATATGATTCCACCGATGGAGATTCTATGGGTGGTGTACCACGTAAAATTCATATTCTTAAGTTTATTGTTGAGCAAGGTGTAGTCACACTAGACGATCTTAACGGTTATTTAGGAAGTGAGAGTCATATTGATTCAATCAGGGTGACTCTTTACCGGATTGGTGTTTCCCGTATGAAGTATGGGAAATTACCTCACGGGGTTTGGTATGTCAATAAACCAAACCCTGTTGAATTGCTTAAGATTTATTATAAAGATTTCCCCCAAGTATACACTCGAAGGGTTCCCCTTCATTTCATCCCCCATGCGTTAGGGATTAACCGGATACGTATCATCTTGGAACAAACACCAAGTATCAAGATTGATACATGGTGGTCTGAGAATTATATCCGGGCCCTGACACCGCGTATGCGTTTTGGGATTGCTTTACATAGAATCCCTGACGCGATCTTCTGGCGGCTCCGTAGTGACGGGAGCCGTCAGAAGTTCTTCCTCGAATACGAACGCACATTAAAGAACAAAGCGCGGTATTTAGACATATTTCAATATTATGCCAATAGAAAAGACGTTCTTAACAGGAATGTCCTTTATATTTGTGAGAATGAAACTATAAAGGAAGAATTGCAAAATATTGAGGAGTTCCTCGTTAAGTCGGGAAAACTTGAAAGTTCCGGTTTATATTTTCAATTCATAACCTTTGATGGTTTTTGTCAACAGCACTTAATTCAAATCAAACAAAAGGAGGAAACGAAATGCGAAGAATAAATAAACACGTTCTAGGCCAATGGCTGTTAACGATGTGGATATTAGTTACAACTTCACCGGCGTGGGCTGATCTTGAAAGTGGAATGGATGATCTTCAGTCGAAAATATTGAGTATATCAACGCCATTAGCGATTATATTCCTCATCGTTGCGGCATGGCAAAAGGCTATGGGCAATGACAGGATGTTTTTCGCCGCTTTAATTGGGACCGTGATTATGTTTGCCGCTCCTCAAATAGTCGATTTTATAAGCATGTCATTCGGATAATAAACTTATGAGAAATTACAGTGAACGATGTCTACGCAATTTACAGGATCGCATGATTATCTTCGGCTTTGAAGGCTGGGATATTTTTATTGTGATGGGTGTGGCCTTGACTTTTCAGTCGATGAATTTAAATAAATTGCTTCTATGGTTATCCATTGGTTGTACAGCGGGGTTTCTTTATTTTATTAAAAGAGGAAAACCGCCAAGAGCAACAGAACATTTCATTGATTGGTTTATTAAGGAAAAGAAATGGACAGCTATCCCGCAGGTTATCGGACAATCCATTAAGGGACGGAAACTTAATATTAAATTGAATTCACTACAGAATATGCTTCCGTATAGTCACTTTGAAGGTGATTTCTTAGTCTTTAATGATGATTCTTTATCGACGTGTTATGAACTTGTTTGTTCATCCTTGGATAATTTATCAAGTAGCGAATTGGTAGGTTACTCACAAAGGATTGAAACATTCTTAAACAGTTTGACGAATTGTGCTACGTATCAGGTGTTTTTTACACTCGACAGTAATTATCAACATGAAATTGACCGGCATAAAATAATTGCCTCTGAGCATCCATTGATCAAGTCTATGCACATACAAAGAATAGAGAAACTCGAACATTTGCAAGAATCGAAAATACTAAGACGGCGACGGTGTTATTTATTTGTTAACTATGCGGGAACGAATTCGGCTTATAAAAAGAAGATGAAATTATTTAATAAATTAAGTCAAAGGAAGAAAGTTATTCATCAGGAATTGGACTCTCTCAAACATGAAATCAAATTTATCCGTCAATCGGTGGAAGACGGATTGCGAGGGGCAAATTTTCAGTTTATGAGATTAAACCAAAATCAAACTATGCGGATCATTTATAAGTATTTAAATCCCGACCGGGATAAGTTGGGTTTGGATTGTCCGTCTCTACGAGAAAATAAGATGTTTGTTCAGCAAGTATGTTGTTCTGACCTTTGCATTGATGAGAATAAGGGCGAGTATATCCAATATGGGGGTTTTTACCATAAATATATCACCTTAAAAGTTCTGCCTGAATTGACAGAACCGGGCATGTTGACACATGTGGCTAATATGTCATTTTCGGAGTTTGACGTTATTGTTAATTTTGAAGCACCGACGAAAGAATGGGGCCGTCAAAAAATTGAATCCATGCGTAAGCGTGAATACGGAAATATGACAGGCCTATTCAATATTATTAACAAAGATGCGGAAACAAAAGTAGCTCAATATGAATCGCTCCTCGAGGAAACACAACAGAACAATCAAAAGTTATTCCGTATGCAGTTAACTGTCCATGTGTACGCTGAGGAATTGGAAGATGTGAAGAAAAAAACAATTGAAGTGATTCGAGTGTTTTCAAGCCTCAATGGTGCTGAAATGCACGATGAACGCTGGGGATCGGTTAAACCAATATTCTTAAGTACACTTCCGGGTTGGACAAAAGAATCATCACGATGGATTTTGCTCAAATCCTTACATATGGCAGATTTTTTACCGTTTTTCTCGGAGTTTAGAGGAAGCGGGAAAGCGGAGTGCTTGTTCTTTAATTCTACTCAAGGGTTAGCTTCATATGATCCTTTCTCTGATGATTTATCGGCCTATAACACCGTTGTCATCGGTGCATCAGGAAGCGGAAAAAGTTTTACCATCAATCAATTAATCAATCAGTACAGCAAGAATGATCCGGTTGAAATATTTATTGATATCGGCGGATCATATAAACGGCAGGTTATTTTAAAAGATGGTGAATATATACATCTAGGATTAAAGGAGAAGTTTACCATTAACCTGTTTGATCTTTCACAAAAGAAACGATTAAAAGATTTTAGTGAAGAAGAACAGAATGAAATTCTCATCATCAAAACGAAAACAATCGCGCAAATGATGGGCGGATTATCAAGGTTTAAAGAATCTGATCAAATTGTCGAAGATTATATCTTTAGAAGCATTGCCCATCTTTATGAAACGATTGAATATCCGGAACTGAGCGATTTAAAAAAATCATTTGAGTTAGTGGCGCAAAAAAATAAACCGTTACAACCATTTTATGAATCGGTTACCGGGTTATTGGGTATTTGGTTTAAAGGCGGGCAATACGGAAATTATACGGATGGGCCGTCGACGATTTCATTAGATAAGAGTGTTATTTGTTTTGATTTAAAGGGATTGTCTCAATTTGAACGATTGCAGGCGGTGATGTTGACGATCGTCACCAATTTTATCTGGGGAAAAATTATGAGCGAAC
>JAGOSC010000104.1 GCA_018062515.1 Candidatus Omnitrophota bacterium | reverse complement strand
TCCCATCGCTTAATGGTGACATACAAAACTGCATCAGCACCGAATAGTGCCGCAAGTTTTTCAACCGGTGCATCGTGAACTAAGTTAGCATCGGAAAGACCATCATCTTCCAAGACACGTTTAATCATATTAACTGGAAAAACATAATAGCCCTGCTCAGCCACAGGAATAGCAATTGTCGATAAAAAATAATCTGGTGCATCAACATCAACACTTTTATTTACCACCGGAATAACAAGAATTGATCGCAGTTGAGCAGATTCAAAAGCGGTATAATCCTTTTTAGGAATTGTTGAACATCCTGAGGTTAAAATTAATAGGGTAGCAATAAAAACAAGGTTTTTCATTCGGCGGTATCCTTATTTGGCTTTGCGACGAGCGCCTTACTTGAATTATCGATCATTTTTTGCATAAACATTCTCGATTCCGGCCACAAATCATATTCTTTTTTAAAATAAACAATCGCATCGGCAAAATTCTTACTTTCATAAAACATATACCCGTATTCAGCATAAATACCCGGAGGAACTTTTTTGACCTGTTCGGCTTTTAGAATTATTATCTTTAACCGCTCCATATATTTTTCTTTTTCAACAGGATTTTTATAATAACCATAGAGCGTGCTGTCGTAACTATTCCACGCATACTTTTGTGGAGCCGCACAGCCGCCGAAAAAGAACAACGGAAAGCTTAAAATGAGAAATTTGCTAAGTGTATTCATTGGTTTAATGGACATTGATGACCTTATGTTCACTTTCAATAAAAATAGTTTGTTTAAAAATAACCTCTCCACCCTGGATAATTTGTAATTCATGCGTTCCAGGCTCGACAACCAAAGCGGTAGAGCGCCCCGTATATTTAGCCGCTTTGCCCATGTTTAAACCATCAACTGAAATAACTGCACCTTCTGGCGCTCCTTTAAATGAAAGTGTGGGACGGGTATCAAGAGTATTAACTGTTGTTACCGGGTAGCGCGGCGCGCATCCTACAAACGCGAAAGAAATTACTACTACTAAAAATATTGTTGACCGTATTTTCATTTATTCTCCCTCTTTTACAAAAAACTTATCAATATCGGAGCCATTGACGGCACCATCGACAATAGTGGTAACACACCCTTCATTTGTCTCGTTATCACCAAATAAGCTAAGAACTTTAACGGAAGCCACTTTTTCAGGTGGCAAATTAATGGCAAAACCACTTTGTTTACTTTTAACAGTGTCAGTTTTTTTCATCACGTAAAGAAGATCGCCTTCTTTAAGCCCTTGAAATTTTCCACCACTAATAAATACCTGATTACCATCGACTTTTAAAACATCGGTTTGCCAAGGACGATTTTCCATTGAAATAATTAGATTATTAATAACATCAGATATCGCAGCAGCAATCGCGCGATCATTAAGGGTTGCGTCATAATCAGCAGCACTACCAAACCCCGCAACTTCACCAGATTCTGTATTTGCCTCGCCTGACCCAGTAGCAGAAAAAAACGCCTGACTGGTCTTTGTGTCAATCAGACGTATCTCAACCTTTGCTTTAGCCGTTTGCATCTTTGTACTGCTTAGAAAACCCGCTTTTCCCGTCAGCGATCGTCCAAACTCTGTCACCGACCCCAAAATAATAGTATCAGAACCTACCAAATCTTTTTCGTTAGTAATTTTTTGTTCTGCTTCAATCTTATTTAAATCCGGTCGTTCAAAAACCAAAAAACGATTCGATTTGACTAACCGAGAAGCCAGCATATCACTCGCCTGTTTCCCGATCCGGTCATAATTGTCATCACTTAGAAGTGTTCGACCATAATTGGTTTCATTTGTAAAACGGCCAATGACGATCTTTCTTTTATATTTCTTCATTTTAGGAAGCTGGGCGAGCTGTTGAGCTTCAACCTGCTCCTTCTTGGATGCTGTCGATTCTATGACCTCCGTTTTCTTAGGAACAGATGCGCAACCTACCGACAAAGTAAGACATCCCAATAAAATCATGTTACGAAATCGCATTATTGCTCCTCCCATTGATGAAAATAGCATATCGCTGATATCTAATCACACGCCACTTCACACGCCACTGAATTTTTATACCAGAAAACTTTCTTTAAATCACGGGAAAGTTTGAAAATTTAAGGATAAATCACAGTCTGGCTTGTCTTTTCTTGTCTCTTTCAAAAATTTTCAACAAATTTTCGTGCAAAATTTATTAAATAATTAAAACCTCGCCTTTGCGCCGACGCCAACTAAAACCGAGTCGGTGTCCCCTTTGAGCGTTCCGGTTAAGCCGGGCGCGCTAATGGACGTATCGATTTCGGTCATCAGATAACTGACTTCACCAAACACAGCAAAACGATCCGTTAAAAAATAATCCACGCCTGCGCCGAATTGTGCGGCAAAAGACGTTTCATCTTCGACCTTGATCGCATTATCTTTAAGCAACGAGCTCTCATCGAGACTCCAGAAGGCAACGCCAAGCCCACCGACGAGATACGGCACCAGACGATTTTGGGTAGACTCAATGGGCATTTTCAAAATCACAGTTCCCAAAAGCGGAATACTTGTGGCATTTCCCCAATTATCCCCGTCGACATAAATTTTGTAACCCGTCCATCCTGTCGTCGCGCCAATGGCAATGTTCGGCGTAAGGTCATAGGTTAAACGACCCATCAAATACCCGCCCGCATCTGAACCACTCTGCGTTGGGATATTGGCTCCAAGCTGTCCGCTGACTTCCCATTTGGTCGTCGAAAAATCCAGATTTTCTGCACCGGCGATGCGGCAAAAAGCCAACAACGACAAAACCATAAAACCAAAAACGATATTTCTTTTCATACCAGCTCCTGTTTTGGGGTAATAAGGGCTAAGGGTAGAGATAATATACTCAAAAACTCAAAGAAATTCTAGGAATATTTATTTTAAACAAAGACTTATTTTCGCAATCACCTAATTTATTGCTTTCTCAAGCATCTTAATTATAAATTCAAAATTAAACTCATCCCTCCTTGCGCTACTAAGAGATGAATCATCTTTTAGGTTTGAGCAAGACACCTTTGCGGTTAGCCTGAGCTATGCTTTCCCAAGCGCTCCGAAGCGAATCAATTTGATCCAAGGGGATATCCCCCTTAAGGTTAAGAATTTCTTGATCCAAAGTCAGAATATGATTCTCAAATTTATAATGGACATGGTTCTGCTGATATTCATGAGCCAAATCAAAGGGGGGTGGAATTTCGACATCAAAATTATCAGGGATCTTAATCGACACGTGTAAACTTTGCTTGTTGCTTTCATTGACTCTGACCGGGAACTTGCGATTTTTACCCAAATACGAAGGAACTTCAATATCACCTCCATACAGATGCAGCAGATACTGGCCTGCCCCGGCCTCTAATAGCCAATTGTGCATGTGAAACGACAATTTAAGGGTTAAAGGCAAATCGACATTTTCATCCGAAACAAACTCATACGAGTCTCGACGAGCATAAGAATATATCCCTTTGAGAATCGTATCAACAAATTCTTCTTTTTGCTTCGGAGAAACTAATTGATAAAGAATTTGCCGGATATTTCCATTACTCTGGCCAAACCAATTAATAACCATTGTCCCATGTAAGTTTAACTTAGAGTCAAATTCCAAATTGACTGCTGTGTCAATGCGATTAGATTGATAATTCGACATCGGAATATCTTCAAAGACAGCTTTACCTTCTTTGACATGCATGATTTGACGGTTTTCCAACCAGGCTGGCAATACACCAAAAGGATATTGCTTGAGGGTAGGATCAAGAAAATACTTTTCTTTTCCATCTTCGGCAACAACAATCACATGATTAAATTCACTTAAAGTTGGGATATCCGTCTGGACTTTAAGCCCCAGGCCACTTGAAGCCAAGGCTGTATGCGCATTGATCCCCGCTGCTTTAAGCATTGCCAACAAAAGCATCGACTGATCTTTACAATCTCCGTATTTGTTCTTAAAAACTGTGGTCGCATCTGCAGGTTCGTAAATACTGTGCCCAAAATTAAATCCAACGTAACGGATATTATCCGCAACATCGAAGTTGATTTTGCGAATTTTTTCACGCACATCAACGGTATTTTTTATCAAGTCATCGACATGGGATTGAATTTCAGCAGAGACATTCGATTTATCTTTGATTAGATCATGCCACCATTGAGCGATTTCATCCCACGATTTGGAAGTCGAGAGAATAACTTCCCCCATCGATTCTCGTTCTGACGGCATACCAGGCTCGGGTTTAACGCCCGGCCGCAAGTTCATGGAAAATTGATAAATTTTTCGACCCGCGTCCTGTGGGGCTTCTTGGACATCAACTGGAGTATTAAATCGTAAATACCGCACATTCAGATCAGATGGCACATTCAAGGAATACGATGACTTTATAACAGGCAAAAAGCGCCTGGGCTGATAGGAATCAAAAAACATGCCTTTTGCTTTTGGTTCTCTGGAAGTTATCAATATCTGAAATTCAAGGATACTCCCTTTTTGCAAAGACGGCATTGTCATGGTAAAAAACTGAAAAGCTTTGTAATCAGGGTATTCCTTTGCATAATTCTGGATCCCGTATTCTCTTGCATCAACAATCTCTCCGTCAGGCTTAATTGTATAAGCATAATTTATGAAAACATCATCGATACCATAAAAA
>JAGOSC010000103.1 GCA_018062515.1 Candidatus Omnitrophota bacterium | reverse complement strand
CGCCATTGGTTGTACTAACCGGCTTACAAGAGGCAAACCATTTGCATTTGAGCCATCCGGTTTTGACGATCCATAAGAATTTTGGTTTGTTGACGATGTGGACATCATTAATAAGTTTACCGGTTCTTTGGATAGTCAGTCAACGAAATCCAAAGCTATTTAGAGCTGTATTTTTGATTTTTGTTTTAGCCATCGCGATTTTAGTCACTGTGACAGGGCATCAAGGGGGAAGAATGGTTTATGAATATGGCGTGGGTATCAGCCAATAATATTAAGGGATAAATTATGAAAAAAATAATGGTGATGATATTGTCCGGCGTATTACTAAGTGGGTACGCGCAGGCATCGGATCAGAAAAGCCTAAAGAAAGTTAATTCTTTGGTCAAAGAACAGACAGGGTATGAGGTTAAGGCTATGAATGTTTACGATCAAGAGATTGAGCATTTATTATCTCAGCCGCTGACTGAAGATGGAGCTGTCGCAATAGCGTTTCTAAACAGTCCCGTGATTAAAGCTCAATTATCATCGCTAGGGATTTCAGAGGCGGATATGCGTGAAGCCGGTATTTTGCGCAATCCTAAAGTACTCTATAAAACACGCACTTCGGATGAAGAAGGATCCAAACGCAATACTGAAATTGAAATTAAGCAGGACGTATTTGATCTTCTTTTATGGCCACTGCGCAAAAAAATAGCGGGAACACGCTTTCAAGCGTCGCAGTATGAGGCCGCTCATCAAATGACAGATTTTATCAAAGATGTTCGTTTGTCTTATTTGGAATGGCTGACAGCCATGCATAAACAAACATTGGCTGACGATTATTTTAAGGCGCAAGAAGCATCGCTGGAAATTGCTCGTCGACAAAAAGAGGCCGGAAACATTAACACTCTTAAAATGACAGAAGCTCAAGCCATGTTTCAGAAAGCAAAAATTGAATCGCTTAAAACCAAGCAGGAAACCCAAACGCGGACAGAGCGTTTACGGACAATGCTTGGATTAAAGCCTGACCAGTTTTTCATGGAAGAAACAGTACAAATACCTGATTTACCAAAAGAAAATCTTGTGGTGACGGAGCTCGAGAAGAAAGCACTTGATAGGCGTCTTGATTTATTAGTGAAACGTCAAGAAATCAAGACTTTAGAGCAGTCGCAAAATTTATCAGGCCTTGGTTTTTTTCCGGATGTTGAAGTTGGTTATAATCAAGAAAGTGAAACAAGCGGCATTAAGTTAAAAGGTGTGGTTGTTGAGGGAGAAGTGCCATTATTTAATCGTAAACAAGCCGAACGAATGGGGAGTAAAGCTTCACTTGAAACATCCAAGCATCAATTAGATGCGATGGAACAACAAACTTTACTTGAAGTACGTTTGGCTTATCAAGATTTAATGACAAGCCGTCAAATTGTAGAAGCGTATAAAGAAGCCATGCCGGCCTATCAGCAGATGATCAAAGAAACGCTTTACGAGTATAATTTTATGCTTACGGATGTTTTTCATCTTCTGGAATCCAAACAGGCTGAATTAGAGACCAAGAAAGAATATGTGGATGCCTTAAAAGGATACTGGGCGTCACGTATTGAACTTGAAAATGCTGTGGGTGAGAAATTAGATTTTGATGTAGTTCCGCCCGCAGAAATGAAAAAAGAAGAGCAGCCTAAAGTAATGAACCAAGAACATCATCACGGAGGATGAAAATGTTTAATATAAAAATATTTTTTGTAATGGCGGTTGCTTTATTCGGTTTGATGAATATCTCGTCTGTGCGTGCCGAGCAAAATAATGAAGTCAAGCAACATCAAAATTTTTCGTATACGCCTGTCATTACTCCGAACGGTTCTACTATGCCGTGGACGTTAGATAAGGATGGTGCCAAGGTATTCAATATTACTGTCGGACAATGCACGCATGAGATTGCACCGGGCATGGTTATCAATGCGTGGTGTTACAACGGACAGACACCGGGGCCGACGATAGAGGTGGTGGAAGGAGATTTATTGCGTATTTATGTGAAAAATGAATTGCCGGAAGGCACGGCAGTTCATTGGCACGGAGTATTTTTACCAAACGGTATGGATGGCGTATCTGGACTGACGCAAAAATCTATTGAGCCGGGACAAACGTTTAAATATGAATTCCGCATGAAACAACACGGAACATTTATGTATCATTCACACGGTGATGAAATGACCCAAATGGGCTTGGGGACAATGGGCTTTTTAATTTCGCATTCTCCAAACGAAGCAAAAGTTGATCGCGATTTTGCTATTTTTTTAAATGAATGGTATGTCGAACCGGGAACAAAGACCCCGAATCCAAATATAATGACAGATTTTAATATTTTTACTTTTAACAGCCGGGCTTACCCCGGCACAGCACCGCTGGTGGTTAAAACGGGTGATCGAGTCAGGATTCGTTTTGCTAATGTGGGCCAAGAATCTCATCCCATTCACCTGCATGGCCACGCTTTTAAGATGGTGGCAACAGATGGCGGGGACGTTCCTTTATCAGCTCAGTTTCCGGAAACAACGGAAGTGACTTTTCCTGGCCAGACCCGCACAATTGAATTTATTGCAAATGCGCCAGGAGATTGGCCGTTGCATTGCCATCGCCGTCATCATCCGATGAATGCGATGGGGCATGCTGCCGCCAATGTTATCGGCGTTAATCAGGATGACGTGAAAGATAAAGTCCGTGATTTAGTTCCCGGTTATATGGCGATGGGGGAAAATGGCATGGACGAAATGAATTACATGAAAATGAAAGGTCCTGACAATACGCTTCCGATGATGGGTGGGCAAGGTCAGTTTGGTCCGATTGGTATGGGAGGCATGTTTACTGTACTTATGGTTCGGGATAATTTGAAAGATTACAATCATCCGGGTGATTTTCCATATCCAAAGGGTACGGTTGCCGATGTAGTTAATGAGGAGAAATAAAACCCTTGACTCTCCAGCATACTGGAGGGTGTATGGTGTAGTTGAAGATAAAAGGAGGGTTAAAAATGTTTATTGGTGAGATCAGTAAAAATACAAACATTCCCGTTAAGACTATACGGTATTACGAGGAGTTTGGGCTTTTGCATAAGCCGAAACGATCAATGTCGCAATATCGTGTTTATAGTTTGAAAGATATTGAGAAGCTCTTATTTATCAAGAAATCAAAAGATTTGGGTTTGACGCTGGCAGAGATTAAGAAGATCATAAAACGCAGTAGCCGTGGTGTTGAACAAACATGTTGTTTGGTTCATGAAGTTTTTGAAGAAAAAATAACGGATTGTGAACAAAGAATTAAAGCATTGAAAGAAACTAAGAAACGTTTAAGCGAACGTCTTCACCACTGGATAACACCAGGTGAGGCTAAGAAATTAAAATTTACGATTTGTCCTCAAATTGAGACAGAGGAGAGAAAGAAAAAAAGGAGTAGTGCAAAATGAAAAATAATTCATGGATGATGCTTATTTGTTGTCTGGGGCCGTTATTGTTTTTTATTGTGGCTCCTGCCCTGGGATTTAATAAGGAGAATTCATTTTGGGTTCTTATCCCGGTGATGTTATTGGTTTGTTTCATGATGATGCGTAAAGGCGGTGGTTGTTGCGGCGGTCATGACGAGAAGAAATCTGATACAGACAAAAAAGAGGGTGGGGAAAAAACGGGGTGTCATTAAAGGCGATAACCATTTATGCCAGCATTTAATAATGAGTAAACAAAGGAGCGGTTTATGAAGAATAATATTTTGGTTATCACAGCAGTTGTCGTTTTAGCGGTTTCGGGATTTGCATTTTTTAAAATAATGGGCATAGGGGGTATTTGCTGTAGTACTCATCAAACCCATGGTCATTAATAAGAAGCAGTTAGATTAAAAAGGCCAATCATTTGTGGGAGTAATGCAATCAGATGCGTCTTTTATACCTTGGTACAATTGAGTTTAACTTGTCATTTAATAGAATATTACAGTGAAATTAAAAGACTAACTACATCATAAGGAGGGACATATGGCTAAAGATCCAGTTTGTGGAATGACCGTTGATGAAAAAAATGCGATTAAGATTCAAAAGGATAATAAAACGTATTATTTTTGCAGTTCACATTGTAAGGATAAGTTTCTTTCTGAGCCCGCTGGCGTTAAGACCGATAAAAAATCTACCGGCTGTTGTGGTTAACTTCCCGGCGATAAATTGAAAACCCAGACAGTTGAGAAAATTAAGAATAACGAGGATGTAATATGGGAGAAAAAATGAAAATCTTACCAACACTACTCTTAGTAATACTGATGATTGGGACTATCGTAGGATGTCAAAATAGTGCCAAAGACCACAACATGTCTGCGGAAGAACATAAGAATATGAAATAGTACAAAAAGAGTAAAAATAAACAGCTTAATAAAAATGGGAGAAAATAAATGAAAAAGAATGCTTGGATAATAATGTTAGTGGTTTTATTCGCAGGCGCCAGTTTGGTCAATGCCGAAGGGATGAAAGATGGTATGAAGGGTAAGGGGATGAAAGGCGGCATGATGGATGGAGGCATGATGGGCAAAGGGATGATGGACGGCAAAATGATGGGAATGTGCCCCATGATGCAGTCAATGATGCAAAAACAAGTTGTGGCCACCAGCGATGGTGGAATCATTGTTGTTGTAGGCAATAAAATTACTAAATACGACAAAGATC